>JAHEYC010000007.1:30330-68026 GCA_023251775.1 Sphingobacteriaceae bacterium
CTAAAATACACAATAAATTGTAAAATCTACCACTTAACCGCTTTAAACCTACCACTTGTTAAATGATTTTAAACAGGTTAAAAACTGAGGTTATAATTTCGTAAATTTACGTATAAAATGTGCTTAAAACCATGAAAAAATTATCATTCATCATATTTTCCGCTTCATTACTTCTAATTTCTTGCAAAACATCTAAGCTAAGTACGTTCAATGATGATGTGTATAGCGATCCCACAGAAGAAAAGCGTTTGCATTTAGCTAAAATGGAGGCTCTTAAAAAACAACAGGCCGAACAGGAAGCAAAAGACCAAGCAGCCCGTGATGCTCAAAAGGCAAAAGATGATGCGAATCCATATTACCAAGATCCTAATTATACTTCCGACGATTATTACGATTACGCTTATGCATCGCGTGTGAAGAGATTTAATAATCCGGTTTACGGCGCAAGCTATTACGATAATTATTATACAAACACCTATTGGTATAATCAAAATCCAAACTGTTATGGATCGAGTATTTATGGAAGTTATAATTTTTGGAATAGTCCTTACAATAATTCAGGAATTTATATAGGGAATTCGTACAACAACGGCTATTGCAATAATAATTACGGATATAATAATTACGGTTATAACAACGGTTATTACGGCTATAACAATGGGTATAATAACTGTAATTATGGTGGAGGATATAATCCTTACGGTTATAACTACGGTTATAATCCTTATTACAGCAATTATGGTTATGGTTACAACCAACCTTGGTGCAATTACAATAATTATAATTACGGAAATAATCCATGGGGTTATCAATATGGGAATGGGTATAACAACAACAATAATAATTGGGGTTATTATAACGGACATGATAAGAACAG
This sequence comes from Sphingobacteriaceae bacterium, assembly GCA_023251775.1. Taxonomy (GTDB): domain Bacteria; phylum Bacteroidota; class Bacteroidia; order B-17B0; family Aurantibacillaceae; genus Aurantibacillus. The sequence goes on from JAHEYC010000007.1 coordinate 31,208, forward strand.
TAAGTATTTTAATGGTCCGCGTACAGGAAATACAGGCGGTAATAGTCCGCGCTCAAGTTACCCCGGTATGGAAATGCCAAAAGATCTTGAAGGAGAAAAAACTCAATTCATAAATTCGGTTGTGGAGCAACACGACAATACGCCTAAGTTTGATAATATCTCGCGTTACCAAACAAAACAGGTTTACCAAGAGAGTAATTCGAATTTAGGAACAAGTGATTCTTATGCTAATCCAAATACAAATACGCCGATCAAGATAAAAGATAATTCAAATCCTGTTCGTTACAATGATAATACGGGAAATGGTAATACAAATTGGAATAACAATAATACATCAACAAATCCAACCAAGAGTGGGAATACTTGGAATAGTAATACGCAACCTACCACAACTTATGATAGTGGTACATCAGGAACAAATTCCAATACAAACAGTAATCCGGTTCGCACAACCAGTGGTGGAAAATTGAGTCAGGACAATTCTAGTATGCAAAATAACAATTCCAATTCTAACCGTTCATCAGGCGGTGGTGGTTTTGGCGGTGGCGGAGGAAGTTCAACACCGATCAAGAGTAGCGGCGCTAGTTCAAACAGACCAAGATAATTTTCTTAATGTGATAAAAAAGTATGTCATAGCAGCGCAATGTATGCTAAGTTGTTTTGTGTTATTGGCACAAAATGATAATGATGCACTTCGTTATTCGCGTACAGGTGTAGGAGGCAGTCCTCGTTACATTGCCATGGGAGGCGCAATGGGTGCTTTAGGCGGTGATGTAAGTTGTGCAGCAACTAATCCCGGTGCTTTAGCCATATTTAGAAGAGGAGAGATGGTTTATTCGGGAGGTTTGCGATTTACTTCTAATGCCGCGAACTTTCAAGGAAAAAATACAAGTACGCCCGGAGGTGATTTTGTTTTTTCAAATTTCGGAGCTGCGTTTGCTTATGCTAACGAAAAAGATCCTACAAAGAGAAATGTGTTTTGTGTAAGCAATACACAATTAATGAACTTTAATTCTGTAACTCAAATAACAAATAATTCTACACGTCATACTTTAGCAGCAGATATGACCACGCTTGCCAATGAAGCTAAAACGTTGAGCGCATTAAATTCTAGTTACGAATATTTAGGGTATGCAAGTTATATAATGGATTATGATTCTGTTGGTGGAAAATTCTTTTCATTGGTTGATCCAAAAAGAAATGTTTCGTTAACGCGAAATTTAGTGACATCAGGCCGAATGAACGAAGTAAATTTTTCGTTAGCACAATCCGTAGATGATAAATTTTATTTTGGGGGAAGTTTAGGAATTCCTCGTGTAAAATTTGAGTCAACTACAACACATAGCGAAGCCGACGCTAACGACAGTATGAGAATAGGATTAACATCTCCTACAAGTTATACATCCACTTACGTTGATGGTTTACCTGCGTTGGAATCGTATTACTCCGAACTTTTAGGATTTAATTCGCTTGTATATAAAGAATATTTTAAAACAACAGGTTATGGTTTGAATTTAAAATTGGGTGGCGTTTATAGGATAAATTCGGAATGTAGGGTAGGTGCTTATTTTCATACGCCAACTATGTTTTATTTAACCGATACGTATTACTATACCATGAGCGGATCGTTCGATAAGAATACATCCACACTTAAAGAAGCAAAATTTCCAACTGAAGAAGATGAGGGAAGATCTATTTATCGGGTGATAACCCCAATGCGTTATGGATTAAATACAGCATACATCATTAATAAGATGTTAGCGCTTGCATTGGATGTTGAACGAATTGATTATGGAAGAGCGAGCATCACCAGCGCTACCCCTTCTGATTTTACAGTTGTAAATGCCGTAATTAAAAATAAATATAAAACTGCAACAAATATTCGTGTGGGAACCGAATTAAATGTAAAGCCGGTGATGATCCGAGCCGGTTATGCAATGTATGGAAGTCCGTTTGGCGGTTTATTTAAAGGTCCGTTCGATAGACAAACAGCCAGCATTGGTTTAGGGATTCGCACAAAATCGAATTTATTTTTTGATATTACCTGGGCAAAGACTTTTACAAAGGAACATTATTACATGTACAGTACCGATCCCGTGAAAACAGACCTTAAACTTACCAGTACAAGCTTTCTTGTTTCTGTTGGATTAAAATTCTAACCATTATGGCACGCGGATAACGCGGATTGTTTATGATGAGCGCGGATCTTTGTAATTTTTATCTAAAGGAAGTAAGTAATCATATTTTATCATAAGCGATCTGCGTCATCCGCGTGCAATAGATCAAAACTTACAATACTGTTCGAACAGCTGTGGCGCCATTACATTTCCCAAGCTATCGGCTTTTTGAAGATCATCGCAAGCCCCGCGTTTATCTTTTGCCGCCATTTTTAAAGCTGCACGGTTGACGTATGCCGGAGAGTAATCAAATTTTAATTTTATAGCATGGTCAAGATCTTTTAATCCTTCTACTATTTGTTTATTACTTCCTTTTGCTAAACCACGATAGCACCAACTCACAGGATTTTTTGGATTCATTTTAATGGCTTCATCAAGATCTACAACAGCATTCGTAAAATCGTTGTTGTTTATGCGCGACATGGCCCTTGAAATGCGGGCTTCTTCATCCTTTGAATTAGCATCAATATAAACACTCCAATCACTAACTGATCCTTTATAATCCTTTAATTCAAATTTTGTTTGTGCTCTTAATTTGTAAAGATTATAATCCTTTTTTGCTTCCGGTAAAACTTTAATGGTCTCATTAAGATCTCGTAATGCGTACGCATATTCTTTTTGCGCAAATCGAACCTCGCATCTTAAGATCATGGCCTCATAATACTTTTTATTTATATCCATTGCCGCAGCGCATTCTACCAGTGCATCCTTATAACTTTTTCCTACATACATCAATTTCCCACGGTAATAATGATACTCCGCATCATCGATCTTTTCTTCCTTATAGGCAAATAATGCCGAATCAAGATATTCTTTTGAGCTCTTGTAATCTTTCATCAAAAAAAAGTTTATCCCAACTAATTTCAATGTCTCAAAATCATTAGGGCCGGTTTCTTGCGCTCTAATAAAATCTTTATCTGCGGCAGAATGTTCTCCTTTCATCATTTTACAATAGCCCATTTTTAACCACGATTCGTAATAATCCTCTTTTAGTTTCAACGATTTTTTGAATTCAAGAATTGCTTTATCATAATCTCCCGAATCAATAAGCTTTAAACCTTCTTTGAAAAGAGTGATGTGTTTTTCTTCGGGCGCAACAATAGTTGTATCTGTTCCTTCCAGATCGGTCATAGACTGAGCTTTACCCTGATCAATAAGGGTAAGGTCCTCTTTTTTCTGCTTATTCTTCTTCTTCCTTTGAGCTTGAGCAAACACAGGAAGAATGCCTATCAAAAGCACTAATAACCATCTATATACAGTGTACTTCAAGTTTTGTTAAATCACTTTCAATTTTAAATATAATGTATTATCTTTAACAAAATTAACTCATTTTATTATGCCAATAGGGACCATTGTAGTTATTGTATTAGTTGTTTTAACATTATTTCTCTCCTACGTTACTATACAACAAGGTTTTATTGGGGTAACAACCATTTTCGGAAAATTCAATCGTATTTTACGCCCGGGATTAAATTTCAAGATCCCTTTTATTGAGAAAGTACACAAACGTGTATCAATTCAAAACAGAAGTTCTGAACTTGGATTTCAAGCCGTTACCATAGATCAAGCAACGGTTAACTTTACCGCAATGTTACTGTATGCAGTTTTAAATGCGGAAGAAGAAACGGTTAAAAATGTAGCATTTAAATTTGTTGACGATCGAAATTTTATGCAAGCGCTGGTTCGTTCGGTAGAAGGTTCGGTAAGGGCATTTGTTGCTACAAAAAAACAATCTGAAGTATTGTCTTTAAGAAGAGATATAGTTGAAGCTGTTAAAGACCAGTTAGACAAATCATTAGAAGAGTGGGGTTATCATTTAATTGATCTTCAATTGAACGATATTAATTTTGATGAAGAAGTAATGCGCTCTATGGCAAAAGTTGTTGCGAGTAATAACTTAAAAGCAGCAGCGGAGAATGAAGGACAAGCATTATTGATCACACGTACCAAGGCTGCCGAAGCAGAAGGTAATTTTATTAAGATAAGTGCACTTGCCGAAAAGGAAGCTTCAAAACTTAAAGGTGAGGGTATTGCTTTGTTCCGCCAAGAGGTAGCCAAAGGTATGGCTGGAGCTGCTAAGGAAATGGAAGAGGCTAAATTAGACTCTTCATTGATCCTTTTTAGTATGTGGACAGAAGCTGTGAAGAATTTTGCTCAAGAAGGTAAGGGTAATGTGATCTATTTGGACGGAAGTGTGGAAGGTTTACAAAAAACCATGAAGGATATGATGGCCATGAATATGATGAACCAACCAATTGCCAAGAAGTAACGTATAGTATAATAACCTAACAACAAACACAAATAACATGAAAATCAAACATCTACTTACAAATTCTTTACTAGGCCTTGCGCTCGTTGCGGGTCTAACTGCTTCTGCCCAGGAAGCAAAAAAGATACAGCCTTGTAATACATATGCGGCTATGGAAGAGCATTTTGCTCAAGATCCGGCTGCAAGAGCCAGATATGAAAAAATTTCGGCTATTTTACATCAAGAATATTTAGAGGCGGAAGCTAATAGAGCTTCCGGAAAAATGAGTGCGCCTCCTGTTTATACAGTACCGGTTGTATTTCATATTTTACACCAGGGTGGAAGTGAGAATATTTCGGATGCAACATGTATTGCAGGTTTAAACTGGGTAAATCTTGATTATGCTCGCGCTAATTTTGACGCAAGTTTAACTGATCCTCCATTTGACGCAAGTTATATTGATTCGGAAATTAAATTCATGTTGGCAAAAAAAGATCCAAATGGAAATTGTACTACGGGTATTGTGCGCCATGTTGACCAAAATACCGATTGGCCTCAAGCAACTCATGCAAATAACTGTCTTTACACTTGGGATCCTACCAGATATCTTAATGTGTATATTGTGAATCAGATCATTCCAACTAGTACCGTAACAGGTGGTGGTATTATTGTAGGTTATACATACAAACCGGGCACTTGGCCAACAAGTTCTTCTGCAGACGTTATTATTTATCGACACGATTTTTTAACCGGTGGAGATAATGCACGTTCGTTAGCGCATGAGATAGGACATTGGTTAAGTTTATCACACACATGGGGTAATACAAATAATCCCGGTGTTGCTTGCGGTGATGATGGAATCACTGATACTCCAATTACCTTGGGAGAATTCGCTGCTTGTCCTACAACTTCAGCCTCTTCTTGTGTACAAACCAATACACTTCTTAATGGTTTAAATAACGTAGAGAACATTATGAATTATGCGAGTTGTCCTAAAAATTTTACTACGGGTCAAACCACCGCTATGCGTGCAGCTATTGCGTCAGCAGTGAGTGGTAGAAATAATTTATGGACCCCTGCAAATTTAACCGCAGCCGATATTAATGGTGTTGCTAGTTGTGCTCCTATGTCAGATTTTATGTCAACTGCTAGCGGTGGATATACAGTTTGTGCAGGGCAATCAATAAGTTTATTCAAAGAGTTCTCTTATAACGGAACTGTGACCTCTCGTTTATGGACTGCAACAAATGGCGCAACCATTACAACACCTACCGCTTCAACAACAATTATTTGGTTTCCAAATCCTGGTATAAGTGTTGTTACGTTAAGCGTATCAAATTCATTGGGAGGAAACGCTCTATCACGCACTATCACTGTTGTTAATGGTGTTGTAACTGCTACAAATGGCATTACCGAAAGTTTTGAAGGATCGGGCACACCTCCTAATTGGAGTGTTATTAATCCGGGTGGAGTAGGTTGGGTTCAAACATCTAACGCAGCACTTCATGGATCATTCTCATTCTTATTAGATGGAGCAATAAGTTCAAGTGCTTCTGAAGATATTCTAATGATGCCTACAATGGACTTTGTAGCTAACCCTGGTGCTACGTTACGTTTTTCTTATGCATACCGTCGCAAATCGGCTACACATAATGATATTTTTAGAGTACAATTAAGTTATGATTGTGGTGCAAGCTGGTTGGATGTTTATGCACCAAGCGCTTCTGTATTGGCTAGCGGATCAGGAGGAGTGGGAGCAAGTAACTTTGTACCAACTTTAGCAGAGTGGAAAACGCAAGACGTTTCAGGACATCCTAATTATGGTACTTTCGTAGGAAGTCCTTCTGTAATGGGTCGTTTTTATTTCCAAGAAGCAACCGGTGGATTTGGTAATAAATTATATATCGATAGCGTTAATTTAGTTGCCGGTCCGGTAGGAATTAATGAATTAACCCGTCATTTACGCTTAACACTTAGTCCAAATCCAACTAATGCGTCTGCAACATTGAACTTTGTTTTAAGTAATGATGCCAATGTAAAAGTTGTGGTAATGGATGTTGCGGGTAAATTAGTAAGTCCTGAAAAAGCTTACACACTTGCTCCCGGCGATCACAAGATCACTTTAAATGAGAACGGAACGCTTAGCAAAGGTATTTACATTGTGAGTTTAGAATACAATGGTACAAAAGTGGCACGAAAACTCATTATAGAATAAGGTTATACAAATTTTAAAAGAGCCCTGCTTTGGCGGGGCTTTTTTATTGCGTAAATTTGCCGCAGAATTATGTTTCACTTTTTATTAAGAACTATACCACGACCAATATTAATTCAGCTAAGTCTTATTTTTAGTAAGATAGCGCCTTTGGTTTATTATGGGAATAGATACGAAGATCCAATTAGCGGTAAGACCTACCGAAAATTTTTACCATATGGTTATAGCGGCCGTGCAAAACGAAAAAATGTATTATGTCCGGGAAGTTTATCCTTAGAAAGACATCGTTTATTATGGTTGTATTTAAAAGAACGCACGGATTTTTTTACAAAGCCACACAAGATGTTGCACATTGCACCCGAACAATGTTTCTATAAATTATTTAAAGCTCAGAAGAATTTAGAGTATACCACCGGTGATTATAATAGCCCTATTGCGGATATTCATTTTGATCTTCATAAAGCGCCATTTGATGATAATAGTTTTGATGTGATATTTTGCAATCACGTATTAGAGCATGTCGCAGACTCTACAGTTTGTATGAAAGAATTATTTCGAATCATGAAACCGGGAGGATGGGGAATTTTTCAGGTGCCTTTAGATACTACTGCTCAAAAGACATTAGAAGATAAAAGTATTGTAACCGAAGAGGATCGCGAAAAACACTATTGGCAAAAAGATCATGTGCGTTTGTTTGGTTTGGATTATAAAGATAAATTGGCAGCTGCGGGATTTAATGTTACAGTAGATGATTTTGTAAATACAATTTCGGCTGAATTGCAAGAGAGATATAGATTGCCAAAAGGCGAGATGATCTATTTGTGTAAGAAGAATTAATTATTCTTTCTCTTCTTCAGTTTTCTCTTTCACCAAATAAACACCATCTTCCTTTAAAACCACTTTACGTTGGCGATATAAAACCCCAATTGACTTTTTAAACGTAGCCTTACTCATTTTAAAACGTTTTTCAATTTCTTCAGGGGAACTTTTATCGGTGAGGTCTAAGAACCCTTCATGTCCGGTAAGATAGCCTAAAATAATATCGGTGGATGAAAGCACCTTTTTAAAACCAACAGGTTGCAAACTAATATCTACTAATTTGTCGGGACGAATTAGTTGCACATATCCCTTTAAGAAATCTCCGATCTTAATATCTTGGTAAACATCATTAGCATATATCAATCCTTTATAAGCATTATTAATAACGCAACTAAAACCTAGCGACGATTCATCGTAAACTAAAAGATCAACTTCCTGGCCTTGTTCTAAAGCAATAGTTTCCGTTTCAAAAAATTTATTGAGTTTACTTGTACCTACAATACGTTGACTTACTTCATCCAAATAAATAAAAACAACGTATTCAAAACCTTCGAACATCTTGTGGCGTTGTTCTTTAAATGGTACTAAAATATCTTTTTCTAATCCCCAATCTAAAAAAGCGCCGATCTTGCTTACGCTAACAGCTTTCAAAAAAGCAAATTCGCCAACTTCGGCATATGGTTTTAGTGTTGTTGCAATGATACGATCTTCAGAATCCTTATAAATAAAAACATCAACACTTTCGCCAACATTCATTTCTCCCTTTACATATTTTAGAGGTAAAAGTACTTCGCTATTTTCATTGTCGCCTAAATAAGCGCCAACACTGGTGTGGCGTAAAATGGTAAGTGTATTTGTTTTGCCAATTTGAAGCATGGTAATTTAGGGCGAAGATACAGTTTAAATGGGAATAACAGGGGGGCTAACGCATAATGACCATCTTTCCGAAATCTTTCACAAAATATTTATCGGCCTCGGTGCCGGCTTTTTCAACCGAATTATTATTTAAACGTGTAATTACTTTATATAAATAAACGCCGTTCCCTAATTTATCGCCAAATTCATCTTTACCATCCCAACTATAATCGGTTATGTTCCTTCCAATATGAACATTGCCCAATTCTTCTCGTGTAATTTCTTTTACAACTTTACCACTCACGGTCATTATTTGAATTGTAAATACATCAGGCACTTCGCTTCCTGTAAGTGTAAAAACAAATTTTGTACTTGTACTGAATGGATTTGGATAATTAAGAACCGATGTTACACTTGGTTTATTCTTTATTTCAAATTGGATCTTGTATTCTGTTCCGCCCGACTTATTTGCCGTTCTGTCTTTACCCTGAACAGTTAACTCATAAATTCCATCGTTTGATAGAGTAGGGTTGTAATTTATTTTACAGCTATTGTTTGGTAAACTAGCCGGTGTAAATAAAAGATCGTTAACAAAATAAACGCGCTTGCTAACTGTTTGCCCTGGATATTTTAAATATACAGTGAAAGCAGCCGTATCATTTAGCGCCAAAAATTTATTCTCGTCTTTTAATGTCACCAATATAGTTGGCTTGGCCGAAACAAGATCTCCATTCAAGATCCTTATGCCATCAAATGTTACATCCAATAAAGGATTTGTAATGTCCTTATCCACTTTAAATGATAAACGGGCAAGGTTATTAAAATGTTCTTGTTCCTTTTGATATTTAGTATGAGTAGGAGGATTCACATCTATCCATAAAGCATTATTGCCAATGTATTGAATACTGCTTAATGAAATTGTATCCATGATCACTTCGCCCGGAGCAAAATTATTACGTTTCATTTTTTGAGGTAGTGGATGTATCACTTTATTATTATCTTCTATCCAATAGGTGAAGACCAAACTATCCACAAAAGTTATTTTTCCAATATTTTCAATCGGTAATTTATATTTTACGATATCTCCTTCTTGTAAGGTATCATTAATTGCAGCAAAACCTTTTAAAGGATTTATAGCGCACTCGGGTGCTTGATCATACAACACTTGCCATTTTCGTAATTGAGGTGAGGTTCTATGAACATTATCTTTCATTAACGCTACAAGTTGAATATAAGGATATGTAATAGCATCAGCATAATTGTACAATGCCAAAACATCCGAACTGTCTTTTACAAACGACACTAAAGTATCTTTTTGTCCGTTTGCTTTTATTCCCACCACTTTTAAAATAGTTGTATCGCCCGACGTTGCATCAAATGGTTTTAATTGCCAATGTAAACTTTTCCATTTATAAGATGGACCAATAATTTCGGAGGCCACAAAGCCGCTGTTCCATTTTGTTTTAATACTATCTTTTAAACTGATAACATCCGATTTTTTTAATCCTCTAACTTCGTGAGCTTGCCCGGCGGTCATTCCTTTTTTTCCAAAAATGATGATCGGGATCGTATCTTTTGTAGTTCTAATATTTACAGCGCCAAAACTTTCAAACGCGGTGTATAAGGAATTGCTATACGATTCTACTTGTGCATACGTTGAATTTGCATTACCCATTGTATACGCTAATACATAATTATTTGGTGAAATGGCGTTAATGAATGCTTCCATTGTAGGTTGCCAGTTTGAGAACGCACAATAATTATTTTGTCCGAATGAATATACATATAACACCTGATCATCTACACATACACAATTGCTGTAAGTTCCGGGACCCGCCAATGGATAATTTACGGACACCACAGATTGCGGTTCGCCACTTATAGAATCAAACACAGCGATATTCCATCCATTGGGCGCACAACCCCAATTAGAAAGCACAAGATTATTGAACGCATAACTAATGGAGACATCAGGAAAGAAAGGGTAGATCCCATTCTTTGCTTCAATGGAATGTACATTATTATTAAAATCAAAACGTCGTAATGCTTTGTTATGTTTCACAAACTGAAACTTATCATTTTTGAATTGACTAAAGTGTGCCTGACTCCATCCGGTTTTAATTCCAATGGTTTGAAACGAACTTTCTCTCCAAACAAATTTATCGGCAGGAAGAGTAGAATCTTTTGAAACTCTCCAAAAATATACTGTGCTATCGGCAAATGGTAACGAAACGGTCCAGTTAATAACACCGCCTGAACTAGTAATTAAAGTTTGCGTGATAGGTGAAGTAAATTTATCGCAAGTATCTAATTGAAATTTATAACGCGAAGAAACTGCAAAAGGGTCGCTTGTACTTGCTCTTAAAGTAATTGTTGAAGTAAGCGGAACAATTGCGCATTTATATGGATATACAGGATTGATATCTCCACCTTGAATAAAAAGATCAACTGTTCCAACTGTTGAATTGTTTACCTTGGTTAATTCGCTGGTTTCGTTGAACTGATCGAGACGAACTTTGAATTTATTCAATCCTATTCCTCTTGTGAAGTCAAGTGGAATAAAGAACTTTAAACTATCGTTGAAATAAGGTGCTTTAATGCGCTTTAAATAAACAACTGAATCGTTGTTAGGAAAGAAGCGTTCGATCTTTACGAAAAAAGAATCTTTTCGAGCCATGCTTAAATTTTTGTGATAAATAAAAACACCAACCGAATCAACATACTTTTTAATATCAAACTTCACATCGTTGTTTTGAATTGAGTAATCGGGCTGCATTCCGGTATAAATTTTTATAGAAGGATCACCATGCAGGGTCATATCCAAACCGGTATACCTTATGGTCTTATCTGAATTTAATGAAGAATTCATAGAAGCGTACTTAATTGAGTGGCCAATACCTTTACCATATTGCAAATTCGCCAAAGCTTTATAAAAGAAATTAGTATAAAAATTCAAGGAGTTTATATAACCTGTTGATGTTGCCGATAAAAATCCGATCGAACCGGCCTGATTCGCAAAAACAAAACGTTCGCTTATAGATAAGCCATTTGGAATATGAATATCTCCCGAATAACACGAATTGGCGACAACAAATGAGTACTTCCCGGCATTATTGTAATTTTCGGGATCATCAATGGCTTGATCAAATCCATCGGAAGAACCGTGACCAAAAAAAGTGATCAGAGCTGCTCCATTACTTATAGCCTTTTTAATGCTATCACTAATAATTGTTTGAATGGGTGCGGTTGTGTTCTTTTTGTAAGTATAAACGCTTGCGCCAAACAATGTATCTTCAATAATTTGTTTATAGCCATCCATAAATGTGGTGAGCATATTGGTTAAAGGAGGAGTGTCGCCACCAATGAAATGCAACACAGTTTTTTTCCATTCGGCCAATCCCGATGTTTCGTGTTGCTGAACTTTTGTAAGGTAATTTATAACGTCCGAATTTGTTACGGCAGCCAAACGACCAACAGGTATTTCTGGATAAGCTCCCAAAGAATTTGTTATACCCGCAGTAAGTAAATTATCGCTGCTTGGTATTCCCATTGTTGGTAATTGATTATAAGGTTGAGAGGATGCAAAAAGATTATCGCAATCAACACCTTTTCCGATCAGGAATAAATAGGGTGGAGGAGTTGGCAAGCTGTCGTGAAGGAACCGCATGAAATTTCGGATCGATTGAGGATGACGATTAACACCATAACCAAATTGTTCGTACAATTCCAAAATACTTGCAGTTATCACAGTATTACTTCCTCCGGTCAACGACTGACGGTATGTTTTATAAGTTTGTACTGAACTCGCCAAACGAGGATCATAAATAATAACAAAAGCATTGGCGGCATTGGTACTTTTAAAATTGGTGAATGGAAGTCCTTGATTTGCGTTTACTAAAGTTGTTACAGTAATTATTGCCGACTCAGCACATGTGATCACTTTTTTTTGCGAACCGGAATTTGGAACAACTAAACGTGCGTTACCTCCTAAAATATAAACTGGAATTCTTTTTCCGCTTGTGATATCATAAGCCACAATAGTGTTTGTTGTACCGCCATTTGGATTCGCTAAAATAAAGCTTTGCTTACTTGGCCCCGGCATATCATCAATAAAAAGCGTGTTCATTAAATTATTAGACAAGGAAGTGGTCTTAGGATATTTAAAATTGATATAATGCAGAGAAGATGAATTATTGAAAGACGAAAAGGATGGATTTGCAACAGATGTGAGAATAAAATTAGTTGTATTACCAATATCAGTATTGTTTAAGGTATATGTCATTCTTACCGGTTGATAACCATAAAACAAAGAATCATTTAATGTAACGGGACTCGCGAGGTTGTTTATATAATCAAACTTAACTTCATGATCGATGGACGAAGAAGCATTTGAAGATGCTCCCGAATAATTAACCTGCAAATAACACGTAAGCGGAGTTGCTGTATAAGGTAAAATATTTGCGAACGTACTTGTGAGCGCTGCTCCTTTAGCGAAGGATATTCCCGGACCTTCAGCCTGTGTATATCTTGGATCGGAATAAACATTTTGCACGTCCTTTACAGAGTTGTACCCGAATTGATACGCGTGAACTAATTCCGAATAATAATGATCTCCCAAGGGATAATTCGCAATGGTGCTATCTGTTTCTTCTTGAAAACGTAAATTACTTGTAGAATTATTTACCGTGAGGTATGCGAAAATAGTATCGTTGAAAATTGGAACATAAGGGTTAGGCACATAATTTACGCCCGCATAAAGCAACGAATCGTAATCGCGACGTAAATGTGATGCGTAAAATTCAACGTAATCGTTTATATTTATTTTATTATCGCTTTCTCCAAGAATATAAAGTGGATGTTCTTTTCCCTTAACGAATAATTGTAAATTCTTAGGATTAAGCGTTAGTAAATTGAATTTTGTGGAAAGGGTTGTAGAATCTATTCGGTAAATGCCTTCTTTGGTAATAGGAAATTTAAAATATTGTTGCGAGAACTTTATCCAAGCATTACCGTAATTTTGAGCAGCCAAGAAGTTTGTAAAAAGTGCCAGCACAAGCAATATGTACAAGGCCTTACATTTCATTATTTATTTTGCTTTTTATTGAAATCTATCTTTAACGAAAAGATATTAGAGTAAAGGGCCAACGAACGATCACCGATATCAGTCAAAGCATAATCTAAAGTGAATATGCGATACTTTATGCCAACACCAAAATTAGGCTGAAAGCTTGTGATCTGTTTTGTTCCCAAAGCATCATATTCCTTTTGAATATTTCCAATACCCCCTCTGAGAAAAACAAAACCTTTATAACCAACTTCTACACCAAAAGCAGGTTCTAAACTCCAATGATCGCTTTTAATAACGGTGTTTCTCAAACCGTCGAATGTATTTATCAAATTCAATTCGCCCGATGTAGAGATGCGATCTTTCCAAAATAAAAATGTTTTTGAAGCACCTAGAATTATCTTTGGCATGGTAACTTCGAGCGAATTACTCGGGATCTGATTACCTGTTTGCGCAAACACGGCTTTTTGATCGTCGGTTAAATTATAACTCCATGCATTAAATGTCCCTGTAATATCTCTACCTAAAGCACCAAACTGCCAGCCTTTGTAATTGTAACGCGCGCCTGCATCCAAACCAAATCCCCATGCACCACCAAATTCTCCTAAGCGGCGACGGATAATTTTGAAATTACCGCCAACTTCAACACCTTTTAATTTTGGAATATTACGGGCATAGCTTAATAAACAGGCAAAGTCAACAGCATTAAATGTTTTAACGCGACTATAATCTACATTTCCATTTGCATCAACTAGATCAAGCGTATTCGGAATATTATCAACGCCAAAACGTAAAATAGTAATACCTGCCACGCTATTGCTATCAATTCGTTTTGTAGCAGCCATAAAATCATATTTGGCTATGCCTGCAAAATATTCGGCATGCATTAACGCTACTTCAAGGTCTGATTTTTGTTTAAGAAGCCCTGCCGGATTCCAATACCCCGAATATGCGCCGGTTGTAGAAGCAACCCCTGTATTTCCCATTCCTAAGGCACGCGCGCCAACCCCAATATTTAAAAATTCGTTACTGTACTTTACAATTTGGGCCTTTAGTACAAGGTTTAGGGCTATCAGAGCTGTTAAAACGTAAAACTTCATCTATTTATAAAATTAAGTTATTTCTTGTCAAATATCTAAGGATTTAACGCCTTTTTTTGACAATTATTGCTGTATAAATAGGCTAGTTTTGAAGTAAATAACCGGGCGCCATTGCGGTTCATATGAAAATGGTCAACAAACAGTTCTCTTTGGTTACAATAGGGGGTAGAGCTCAAATTCCAGTGTTGCAGGCCATTTATCCAAGCATATGCATCCACTACTGTAACAATTTGTTGTTTATTTGTAAGATCTATCTTTCCGCCTGCGAACATTGGAGAAGTAACGAGGATAAGTTTGATGTTTTTTTGTTTGCAAAACGCAATGACCTCTCCAAAATATTTTCCATTCATAGCAGTAAAACCACCATTGTATTGGTTTGAGTGCTGCAAACACATCATTCGTTCATTATTCATAATATGTCCTTTGTAAATTTCCTCGTCGGATGAGAATTTAATATTTAAAGCGCTCCGCAGACCCGTACTTATATTTTTATAACCTGTATATGGCCACGAATAATAAGCGTTGTAATAAAAATACTTCATGCGCGGATCTATCTTATTGAATTCTTCCCGTAAAGTTTCGTTCTTTAAAAGAGGAAAATAATTATTGAATTCCATAATATCACCATTTACGTTCACATTATGAAGATCAGTTTCGAGAAAGATATATTTTGGTAATGAACTATTCTGCAGATATGCTTTTAATACCGCAAGAGAAACGCGTGGAGTTGCGCCGCTCAAACTTAAATTAAAGGAATTACTTCCGGTCAACGAATCAAACAAAGCTGTATTGTAATGCATGGCAGCTCGTGAAGAACCAAGGAAAATTACATCAAAATTATTTTTTTCGAGGAAAGCCGTTCGGTATTTTGCATAATATCCATTTTTTTGAGACAGGAGATTTTGCCAATGACAATAACGTAAGCCATATAATGCCAATGTAACAATACTAAAATATATAAGCGCTTTTTTTATCAAAATTGAAAATAAATAAATGTATTTGCGTTAAAATCTCCGAACATAAAAATGATGATCACTAATGCCATGTAAAAGATCGGTTTAAAATTTTTGTAGAGTTGGGGATGGCGATTCACAAAAGCATGCTCTTCATTTATTTCTTTTACAAATAAAAACACAACGAGAAGGAAAAGCATAATTAGCTGGGAAAGATCGTTGAAACAATATAAATTGAATTCAAATAGCTCGCTACTAAAAATATGTCGGTAAATATAACTTAGATCAGCTACGTTGTTTGCACGAAATGCAATAAGAGAAATAGTGTGGAAAGTTAAAAGATAGATCCAGCCAATTAACCCGGGTGCTTTAAAGGAAGGAAATTTTTTCTTCACAAGAATTTCGATCAGATACATGATTCCATGCATAGCTCCCCAAACAACAAATGTAAAGTTAGCCCCATGCCATAAACCGCTAATTAAGAATACCAAGAAAATATTCAATAACCATCGTTTATAAGAAACTCTATTTCCGCCCAAACCGATGTATAAATAATCTCTGAACCAAGTGGTGATACTAATATGATTTCGTTGCCAAAACTCATGTAATGAAGAAGAGAGTAGGGGTCTTCGCCAATTCAAACTTAAGTTGATATTGAACAGTTTAGCGATTCCGGTTGCAATATCACTATAACCACTTAGATCACAGTAAACTTGGATCACAAACATGGCGCCTGCTAACAAAAATTCAAACCCGTTATAGTATTGAGGGTGATCAAAAATCTTGGTCACTACTTCACTTAAATTATCGGCGATGACCATTTTTTTGAAATACCCCCAAATAACAAGCGTTGCAAACGAACCCCAATCTATTTGCTTGAAATACGAAATGGCCTTTAATTGGGGCATTAAAGTATTGTAGCGCACTACCGGACCGGCCACCATATGAGGAAAAAATGAAACGTATAATAGAAATTCGTAAAGCGTATCATCGGGTTTATATTTTCCGCGATACACATCAATGGTATAACTTAAGGACTGAAGCGTATAGAAAGATAATCCTGCAGGGATGATCAGATTTTCCATTAATGAATAATGTTCTCCGCCAATAGAATTGGCAACTTCAACTCCTGTATTAAATAAGAACGCAGAATATTTAAAAGCCAACAAAACACCAATATTACTGAGCACACTGAGATACAAATACATTTTTTTCTTGTCAGGGACATTTTGAATTTGTTTGGCGCACCAAAAGTCAAAAGCCGATGTCCCAATAAGTAGCAGAAGAAACCAAGGATTATAAGTAAAATAAAAATAATAGGATGCAATAAGTAAAAAGTAATTTCTGAATCGTTGAGGAATAACCCAATATCCTATAAAAACTATCGGTAAAAAAACAGTAAATATGAGTGAATTAAATAACAAGCTTTAGAATAGTTTTTTTCGTAATTGTTTTTTCTCACTTGCTTTCTTTTTGCTCTCCAAACGTTTTCTTTTGGCAGTCTTCGAAACTTTTGTAGGTTTACGAGGTTTTGGTTTTACAAATAAACTCTTAAGATGCGTTCTAAATTTCTCCATAGCATCCTTTTTGTTTTGCAATTGAGTTTTATGTTTTTCACACCAAACCTTTAAAATAAATTCTTTTGAAACATATTTACTTTTAGAACAAATGATCTGTTTTTCTTCTTCAGTTAACATGGTTGAATTCATCACATCAAACTCAACACCAACCTTGGTTTCCACTTTATTAACGTTTTGCCCACCCTTACCACCGCTCAAAGCAGTATTGAAAGATAATTCATATCTAATGATATCATTTATGCGTTGTTCTGTTAACATTGCGCTATTAATAATCCTTTGAATATACAAAATTTATGGTCTGCTTTTTTTATAGATTTAAACATGCGGTTCTTAATATTTCTAGTGTGTAGTATTACTATACTTAATGCGCAAACCATTCAGGATTGTAAGAAACGTTTTGATACCTATCTCAACTTCAAAGGAAGTTTAAATGGTTTGGTAAGATTCGATAAAGAAAGCATTAGTATTTATAACGCCAAAGGACAAAAGGAATTCACAGCCTATCAAAAAGAAATTCCCATGCTGGCAGAAGTATTCGAGAATTATGATCCTAAGGCAGCAGCAAAATTCTATAAGAACAAAGCCGATAAAAAATTAAGTAAGCAACAAAGAGATAGCATTCGCATTTATCTTGATATACCCAAGAAGACCAAAGAAAGAACAGAAGCTCTTCCGCTTAACGGAATAAAAGTAGCAATTGATGCAGGACATTTAGCTTCGTCGTTCACCGAGGCTATGAATGAACAAAAATTCCTATATTTTTTGCGCGATAGTTTAAAAAGTACCTTGGATACTGTAAAGATCTTCGAAGCTGATCTTACATATAAGACATCGCTAATATTAAAAGCAATGTTGGAAGAGAAAGGGGCAACCGTATTTTTAACTCGTCCAACGCAAAGCTTAAGCACATTTGGTTGCAGTTACAGTTATTGGTTTGCCAATTACAAACAAAAAGTATTGGACAGCTTATTACAAATAAATAAACTTGAAGCAGCAGACTATAGAAAATTAAATAATTTACCTGAGTATAATTTCTTTTGGGATTTTTTTAGAGACTTTGAATTAGCGAATCGTGCTAAGATCATTAATGCTTTTAAACCCGATATAACAACCATTATTCATTATAATGTAGATGAGAAAAATGTTCCCTGGAAAAAAACTAGTCCTAATGATTATACCATGGCCTTTATTGGCGGAAGTTTTACGGCCGATCGTTTAGATAATATCGAATCAAAATTAAATTTTTTACGATTATTATTCGGCGAGCAATTAGATAAGTCGGAAAAGATCTCAAGAATTGCAGTACATGAATTCAGTGAGAATTTAAAAATTCCTATCGCATGTTCAGATGATGCAGATTATTTAAAGAACAATTGTTTGTGTTCAAAAAGTCATGGTGTGTTTAGCAGACAATTGATACTTTGCAATAAAATAATTTCACCCTTAGTGTATGGCGAAAGTTTGTATCAAGATAATGTAGATGAATGTAAATGGTTAATGAAAAATAATACGATCTCTTATGGAATTAAAACAAACGAGCGCGTTGTGAAAGTAGCGAAGAGTTATTACAATTCTATTTTGATGTATTTCACAAAATAAAAAACCCTCAAGGTTGTTGAGGGTTTTCTTATATATGTAATAAAAATTATTTTTTCTTTGAGTAACGTGTGCGGAATTTATCAACGCGACCTGCAGTATCAACTAACACTTGTTTACCTGTATAGAACGGGTGAGAGGTCATCGAGATATCTAATTTTACTAAAGGATATTCATTACCATCTTCCCACTTAAGAGTTTCTTTTGTTTCAGCACAAGAACGAGTTAAGAACGAGTAACCATTGCTCATATCTTTAAATACGCAAAATCTGTAATTTTCCGGGTGTATTGCCTTTTTCATAGTATCAGTAAGTTGCATAAGAATTTTCGGATGACAAATATACTATATAAAACTGAATCCTACAAATGTTTTTAATTATTTGACCATCAGTTACTTATATTGATTTAGGATGAAGGATATTTATCAAAAAAATCACCTAAAAAAGTTGTTTCCAGAAACTAAAAAGGTCTCGCCGAAACGAGACCTTTTACAAAAGAATAAAACTACGGTATCTATTCCGTAATAATAATTTGTTTTTGGGTCACCGAATTTCCGTTCTTCACTTTCACTAAATAAATGCCTTTAGTGATAGAAGACGTATTCAATGAGTTTACATTCTCACTTGACAAAACAAGTCTTCCTGTAACATCAAACATTTCAATTTTCTCTGCAATAGCATTGCCCGGTAATTGTACATTAATCATATCCTTTGCAGGATTTGGGTATAATGTGACGTTTGCTTTACTTAATTCATTTTGACCAATACCTGTTAATGCAGCTGTATTAACACTTGCATTAAATCCAGTATTCGTTACAGTTCCCTGCTTCATGGTTTGATATTCCAAACGAAGAATAGGGTATCTTAATAAACTGCTGTAATATTCGTAATTAATTAATGTCATCGTACTTGAAGAACTTCCGGTGGTGGTAAGGGTGATTATTGTTTTTACCTGTAAACAATTATTGTGTTTAACTCCGTTGGGCATTGTTACTGTTCCAGCTCCGGTTGCGGTAAAAGAAATTGCTCCATTCCAATTATCTGTGTAGGTTGGAGAAGAGTCTGTAGCTGTAAAAGGATCTGTATTACTATTTCCAAATGCAGTTGGCCAATTAAGAAATGTTCCCGGATTACTAAAAACAGTAACATTTGTGCTGCTTGGATCCGCCATTCCAACATATGCAATATTACTTGCGGCGTTGTTGTAATATTCAAAATTGTTTCCTCCTCTTGATAAAACAATATTTGCCGTAGGAAAAAGGCTCGCATTAGGTGTTGAAGCAACGGTTGTATAAGTAAGATTCTCAGTAAATGAAGCCACTGTTAAACTAGAATAATTCCAATTCATACCCGTACCAGTTGCTTTAGGAACAGCTGTGGTAGAATCGTAATCAGCCATTAGAACCACATCTCCAATAACTGGCTGATTGTTGGTTTTAGTCAAAGTTAATTGCGCCTTAACATTAAGGCCAATACTTATTGTAATAAATAAAAAGTAGATTTTCTTCATATGATTATTTTTTTGGTTTATCAAATTTAAATAAATAATACTTGTTTTTAACTGAAAGTACGCAATTTAACACATGATATTCATCATTCAACAGTTAAATTGTTATTCGGTGATGGTAATTTGTTTTTGCATGTAATGATCTTTGTATTTCACATTCAATAAATAAACACCTTTAGGTAAACTAGAAACATTTATCTTATTTGCGTTCTCAACAAAAAGTACTGAACGACCCATCATATCAAATAACTCAAGTTTTTGCGCTATCGCGTTCTCTTCTAATTGTACATTTATAATATCTTTTGCTGGATTTGGGTAAACAATTACTTTTCCATCTCCACCAACCGTTTCTTCAATTCCTACATTAGCAATAGCATTAACTGTAATATTAAAACCTTTTTGGGTTACGGTTGGTTGTTTAATGGTAGAATAGCTTATATTTATTATTGGTGTCCTATATGCACCGGTCCAATATTCATATTCTTTTACAGTAATGGTTCCGGTAAAAGACCCAGTAATTATGTAAGTATATGTTCGTGTTATCTGCAAACAATTCGTGAATATTTGCCCATTTGGTAAAGTAACAGTTCCTGTGCCTGTTCCGGAGATGTTCATATTACCGGTGAAATTAAAAGTACTGGTACTAAATGTTTCTGTCCCAATTAATGCATCGGCGTTGGAGGTACCAAACGTAAAAGGCCAAACCATCATGGTAATTGGATTCGAAAAAATGGTAACATCGTTACCCGGCACATCTACTGCTCCTAAATAATCAAGATTATTTGTTTGTGAATTATAATAATCATAATACCCGCTGCCGTCACTCGCCGCCAAGTTTGTGCCGGGAAAGGCACTGGCAGAAGGGGTAGAGCTAGAGGTCACATAAGTTTGAGATCCGTTAGCCATAGAATTTACGAATGACGTGAAATTCCAACTTTTATTGGTGCCCGTTGATTTTGGAACGGCAATCGAAGAATCATAATTATCCGTTTTATCAATAGTACCAACGATGGGAGCATTAGCAGCTTTTGTTAAAGTTAATTGTGCTCTTGAACTAAAAGCAATAACTAAGAGAATACATAAAGCGCAGATTTTTTTCATAAAGAGTTTATTGGTTTATCAAATCTATAAAAATTTAATTGCTTATTCGCGCGAAAGCCTATACTTTAACATCAAAGTATAAAGCTATGTTGTTAATTAAACGTTTTGCCTTAGTTGTTCTTGTTTGCTTTGTGTATAATAGTAAAGCACAAGATGAAGTAAACCCTTATAAAAAGCTTACTAAACAGTTCATTGGGGCTGTAAAACGAAACGAACCTTATAAGAATTACAGGTTCTTTGATACCACTTTTTTCGGAAAAATGATAGAGGCCCAAACCGATAGGACCATTCAAAGGTTCATAAAAGATCACGGACCAATTGTTGCCATCGAAAAAACAGAATTGGATACACAAGGTTGTAAAATGGCAACTGCAACATCTATTAAAGTAAAAGACGGAAAATATCTTTGGTATCATTATTACGATCAAGGATCTTATATTACACGATTTGCCATCGACACTTTTTCAAAGCAATGGTTCTATATTCCCGAACCAATTACAAATACAAATTTTACAAAGCGCGAAATTCTTCTGCAAACAAATGGTTTTATTCAATTACCCGGAACTTTATATCTTCCAAAAACAACAAAAAAATGTCCGGTTGTAATTATGGTACATGGTAGCGGACCGCACGATCGCAATTGCAGCATCGGAAAAAATAAGATCTTTCAGGATATTGCATTGCAATTAGTTCAAAAAGGAATTGCAGTTTTTTTATATGACAAACGCACATACGTATATCAATTCATTGATCCTTTTCCAATAGACAGCATGGATTATAATTCAGAAACGGTTGATGATGCCGTTGAAGCATTTTATGTGATCAAAAAAATAAAGGAGTTAGATTCCAATAGAGTTTTTATTGCAGGACATAGTCAAGGTGCTATGTGCGCACCCTTAATTGCAAAGCAATGCAAGGGTTTAAAAGGATTGATGTTGTTAGCAGCACCGGGAAGAAGTTTATTGGAGATCCTTCCCGAACAAATGGATTATATTTTAAGTGTAACTCCCGAAGAGAATAGACTAGAAGTAGAAAAAATAAATACTGCCATCAAATGGCAAGTAAAAAATGCAATGAAACCTGATCTCACTTTGAAAAGCAAAACGATGTTACCATTTGGTGCAAAACCAAAATACTGGTTGTTCGATCGCAATTACAAAGTTTTGGAAGAAGGAAAAAAACTAACTCTTCCAATTGTTTTATTGCAAGGCGGAAGAGATTATAATGTAACAAAGAAGGATTATGATCTATGGGTTGAAGCCATGAAAGGAAAACCTAATTTCAAGTCGCAATGGATCGAAAATTTAGATCATATGTTCTTTGAAGGAACGGGAATGGCAAATCCTAGTGATATTTCTAACATAGGACATGTTTCAAAAGTAATAGGGGAGAAGATGAGTGAATTTGTTACAGGGACAAAATAATTTTTTTACTCACGGGACAAAATGTCCCGTTCAACAAAAACAGAGGCCCAGTTTCAAGTAGGACGGGACATTTTGTCCCGCAAACATGAATAATTTATTCCTTTCTTATTCGAATAATTTCTCTATACAAAAATTTCTCTTGCGTACTTTCAAAAGGCCGATAAATATAATAAGCATAGCCATCTTTTATTTTTATTTTATCGGCAGTGATATTTGCAAATTTGTGTACACCTTTTATCATTCCGGTTTGATGATCGATCAATTTTAGCGAAACATTGGCGCCATTTTTAAAAAGAGCGTATACTTTATTTTCCGAATCATCCACAAACAATTGTTTTTTCCAAGTGTGCCAATTTTTTGGATGATGATAATTAATGGTAACGCTATCGATAAGTTTATTTTCTTTATCAAAATGAAATATGCGATCGTTATAATGATTGAATAAACAAACGGTATCCTTTAAAACAAAAAGCGGGGCATACAAAGGTTCGTAAAACTTAGAGCGCGTAAATCCACTCATTAAAGCGGCAATTACTTTTTTATCTACTTTGTATGTTTCTGCAAGACGCCGCGCCTCAAGTTGACCACGCGGCGGGAGATAATAATATTCGAAATTGTAAAGATCCATTAAGGATCGATTAATAACATTATAAAGTAATTTATGTTGTTTTGGGTCGCTTTTACTTAAATAGTAATAATTAAATGCTGGATAATCGGGGTTTTGATCATTATAATAAAAATTACCATTAGCAGTATCGTTAACAGGTTTTAAACTTCGCTCGTATTCTTTTTTAGTGATGCCCGTTATAAGAAAGAAATTATCACTGATCTCGATGCGCAAAATACTATCCTTGCATAATATATTTGTATTCCCTAGATAATCGTGAAAGAATTTTTGCGCTTCGCCGGCTTCAACAGGAATGGGTAACGACATAAATTCCTTACCCGAATAATCGGTGAGTTTGATATCTGATCGTTTTAATTCGTTCTTTGAAGTGAGTAGAACAAGTTTGTCCTCATAAAAATCAAAATCATAAATACTGTAATTTGGTTTGCCCACAAGGGTTTCGGGTTTGTTTGTCGCCGAAATATCAATATCGGGTAACAAATTTGTTTTTTCGTGAAGTTTTATGGTTATAAAAATAGTGTCCTTTTCGGTGGTCTTTAATTTAGTGGTATAGCTTTCAAACGAAAGATGATGTGTACTTAAAGCGTAGGTATTATTTTTAGGAATAGTTGCGTGAAACTCTCCATACTTATCGGTAAAGCCTATGGTAAATTGATTAAGTTTAATCGTCACTAATTCAATAACTTTACCGGCCTCAGTTGTAACCTTTCCTTTAACCACACAGGTTTTGCTTTGGGATGAGAGGGATCCTTGAAATAGGAACAGGAAAAGCCCTAGAACGTATTTAAAAATGTGCTGCATTATGCTCATAAGACGTTAAAAAAAGGCTTTTCCATAAGGTCGGCATTGGCCCGGAAGGGCTGAAAACAGGCGCAATTATAACAATTGTTAATAGAAATAATTATTGTGGATAAAATATATGTCTTATATTTACGGAACATAATCTAATTAAAAGTATGAAAAAGTTTTTATTATCGATCGTGGCTTTAGCCCTAGTAGGTGTTTCAATAACTTCATGTAAGAGTCATGAGAAATGTCCGGCATATTCTAAAGTAAATACAGAGAGCAAGAAGAGTATTTAATGAAGTAGAATAACCCATAGGGTTATTTTATTTTGACATTTCTACTTAACATAATATTTATTATAGATAAATAATATTATGTTCAATAATGCCAAAACCCTCATAAATCCTTAATTTTGAAGCCATATGCAAGGTTCTACCATATTTATCGTTGAGGACGAAAAAGCCATCCAAGATACCCTTAAACTTAATTTGGAATTTGAGAACTATAAAGTTCTTACAGCCGATGCCGGTAACTCTGCCCTGCAAATATTTAAGGAGAATTTAAATAACATTAACCTAGTGCTGCTCGACGTTATGTTGCCCGAAATAAACGGCTACGATCTTTATAAAAATTTCAAGGAGCAAAACACCAACGTGCCTATTATCTTTTTAACGGCCAAAAATCAAAATATGGATAAGATCTCGGGCTTAAAACTTGGTGCCGACGATTATCTAACTAAACCATTTGATCTGGAAGAATTATTACTGCGCATTCAAAACGTTTTAAAACGTTATCCAGCAAAAGATCAAAATGTATTTAGTTTTAAGACCGGCAGTATTAATTTTGATACCTACGAGATCATTGATATTAAAAAAGAAAAACACAGCATCTCTAAACGTGAAATTGGTTTATTGCAACTATTAACGTCGAATGAAAATAAAGTTATCTCGCGCGACAAGATCATTGATAAATTATGGAGCGCCGACGAAAATCCATCCTCACGCACCATCGATAATTATATTCTAAATTTCCGGAAGTATTTTGAGTCAAATCCTAAAGAACCACAGCATTTTCATTCTATTCGTGGTGTTGGGTATAAATTCACGTTGTGAAGAATGTAAAATGTAAAATGGAAAATGTACATAGAAACCATCTTCCATTTTACATTTTCCATCTTCCATTAAAGTTTTATCCCGATCACCAACATATCATCAATTTGTTCAAGATCTCCCTGCCAATTACCAATAGTTTCTGCCATTTTTTGTTTTTGTTCACTCATTGGTAACCTATGAATTTCCAAGAACAATTCTCTCAATCTTTTTGAAGAGAATTTTTTCGCTTTTTCTCCTCCAAACTGGTCAGCATATCCATCGGTAAATAAATACAACATATCATCCTCTTCAAAATTGATCACATCTTCTTTAAATATCTTTTCTCCCGTACGCATTCCGCCCAAGGAGAATTTACTCGCTTTTATTTCTTGCAATTCTCTTTTTCTGATGAAAATAACAGGACGTTTGGCCGAAGTGATAATAACTTCTTTTTTCAATTTGTTCACTTTAATAAGAGTAATGTCCATTCCGTCTTGTACCGAAACGTCCATATCCTTTTGCTGTTTCAAAGTAAAATTGATGAGCTTATCCAATTCTTGTAATATATCTGAAGGCTTATATATTTTATTATCTATCACCGTTTGATTCAATAAACTACTTCCGATAACCGTCATAAATGCGCCCGGAACTCCATGTCCTGTGCAATCAGCACAAACTAAAAGATATTCTTCTTTGTTTATTTCATGGAACCAGAAAAAATCCCCGCTCACAATATCTTTTGGTTTATAAAAAATAAATGAAAGCGGAATGCTTCTGTAAATAGTCTCTTCTTGTGGCAAAACTGCATATTGAATTCGTTTGGCGTAATTGATACTGTCTGTTACATCACGGTTCTTTACTTCTAATTCCTTACTTTTTTCTTCCAACTCCTTTTTAGAAGCCAATATTATCTTAAGGAAATTTTCTTTACCCTTTTCATAAAGCATTATGATCACTAATAGGAAAAATGCAGCCAATACCAAATTGATCAAAAGATAAGCGCTGTCTACTTTACTTTGCCTTTCATTAAAATTTGACCAACCAATTACATCCAAATAGTAGATCACTATATACTCCACCACCGTTAATACCATCCAAATTATTCCGCTTATCCTGTTGGCAACCAAAAAAACCCAAGCAGAAATAATAGCCCCCCAAATATTATCAGGTGAATAGATACCCCCACCTTCTAAAACTCCAAAACTTCCAAGGAAGCCAAAGAAGGTAATAATGTTTACAATGATGATCCTGCCCCCGCGCTTTTTATAGAGCCAGACGAGTCCAACCATTAATGAGCACAGTATTGCGTTAAATGTAAATAGAACAGGTTGAGTTCCGATCGCCTCGGGCTCTGCAATTGGATAATATAAAAGAGAGCTTGCACATAAAAGCAAAAAAACAATGAATGAGCCAACAAAGAATCTTCCTTTAAGATGGTTCTCGGCATTTTCTTTATCTTTTGGATAAATAAGACTCTCTATGAATGATGATAAGCTCATGCTAATTAAAATCTAATGCCTAAAACACAAACATCATCCACTTGTTCGTGATGGCCGGTCCAGTTCCCAAACTCCAATTCTAATTTTTGTTTTTGCACAAGCGCTGTTTCTTCGTGAATACCTACCAAAAATTCTTTTAATCGCTTGCTTGAATATTTTTTTCCTTTTTCGCCACCAAACTGATCGGTAATTCCGTCGGTGTACGAAAAAATAACATCATCTTCTTCGTAATTGAATTTTATCTCTTCAAAATGCTTTTCACCGCTTCGCATTCCGCCCAACGAATGTTTACTTCCTTTGAACTCTTTCATCTCTTTGTTCCTTATAAGAACTACAGGACGTTTCGCGCTTGTAATGATGCATTCCTTTTTTTGTTTGTTCACTTTTATTAGCGACATGTCCATTCCATCTTGAACCCCTTGTTGTCTTTGTTTATCTTGCTTAAGCGTTGAGTTTAAAAGTTCATCCAAGTTCATTAATATTTTTCCCGGTTCGTAAACTTTATTATCAATAACGATCTGATTCAATAAATTACTTCCGATCACGGTCATAAACGCTCCCGGAACTCCATGCCCCGTGCAATCGCCGCACACAATAATATATTCGTCTTTGCTTATCTCATGGAACCAATAAAAATCTCCACTTACAATATCCTTTGGTAAGTAAAATAAAAAAGAAAGCGGAATGGATCTTTGAATTGACTCTTGACTTGGCAACACCGCATATTGAATTCGTTTGGCATAATTAATACTGTCTGTTACATCTTTATTCCTCATTTCAATTTCCTTATTGCTTATTTCCAATTGCAAACGTTGCTTTCTAATATGATCCTCTGCTTCTGCTCTGGCTTTTAAAAATTGCCAAACGATCACTATTAACAAGAGCAAAGGCAATAAAAATTCATCAGGCGAACCTTTCAACTTCTCTTCCTTTGGTATATAAATATTTTGAGTAAGCGCCCCCACTACTCCACCCATCGCGCACATAATAACAATAAGAATAACTCCCCACACTCGTTCAAATAAGAATAGGGACATGGCTACAAAAACTGCGGTCCACAATCCGCCTGTCATATCTTGCTGACCTTGCTGAATGATCATACTTAAACAAGAGATCACAAGCTGTTGAACAATAAGCGTAACTGCTGCTGATTTTAGACTTTGGGTATACTTTAAAATAAAAGGTATCGAAAATAAACCTACAACCGCAAGTGAAATAACATAAATGTGATAATGAAGCCCTTTAAAGAAAAGCCCAACGTAAAAAAATGCACCAAGAATAAAATAGGCAACGCAATAATTATAAAGCAATTCAATTTTAGCTTTCGCAAAAACATCGGGCGTTTTTGCAAGATAATCCCCTATGAACCACTGTTTAAGCTTTTTCATTTATTCTAACCGATAAAAATAGCAATTATCTCCAATAAATCCGTGCTTTTGGTGATTATTTCGGGTTTTATTCCAATGAAACATTTCTTATATTTAGCTCAATTAAATCTAGACAAATTAACCTAATTATATGGATGCTCTAAAGAACTTCGCCTGCGGACAATGGGTTGCCGGAGCCGATAAAGGAACTGAATTATTTAATGCTATTAATGGCGATCTTATAACCACCGCTTCAAGTAAGGGTTTGGATTTTGGAAAGATGTTGGAGTATGCGCGTACTATGGGCGGACCAAAACTTCGCAAAATGACCTTCCATGAGCGCGGAATGATGTTAAAAGCATTGGCCACTCACCTTTTCAGCAAAAAAGATCTGTTCTATAAAATAAGTTGGGCAACCGGCGCTACTAAAATTGATAGTTGGGTTGATATTGAAGGTGGAATTGGGAATTTATTTACGTATGCATCCTTACGCCGACAATTTCCTAACGAAACATTTTGTTACGAAGGCGAAACTGCTCGTCTTTCAAAAAATAATACATTCATTGGTCACCACATTTGCGTTCCTAAAGAAGGTGTTGCTATTCATATCAACGCTTTTAATTTTCCTGTGTGGGGAATGCTCGAAAAAATTGCAGTGAATTGGTTTGCCGGAGTTCCTGCCATTGTAAAACCTGCTACACTCACTTGTTTTTTAACGGAAGCTGTAGTAAAAGAAATTATTGCAAGTAAAATTGTTCCCGAAGGTGCATTACAATTAATTTGCGGGAGTGCCAACGGAATTTTAGATCATGTGATCAATCAAGATGTTGTAACTTTTACGGGATCTGCTTCTACAGGAAAAATGTTGAAATCACATCCCCGCATTCTTGAAGAATCAGTTCATTTTAATATGGAAGCTGATTCGTTGAATTGTTGTGTGCTAGGAAGTGATGTTACGCCGTACAAACCGGAGTTCGATATTTTTATAAAAGAAGTTGCACGCGAGATCACTACAAAGGCCGGACAAAAATGTACCGCCATTCGTCGCATCATTGTTCCTGAGAAATTTGTGGAGGATGTGCATATTGCTTTAGGAAAACGTTTGGCGCAAACAATTATTGGTGATCCAAATGTGGAAGGTGTAAAAATGGGATCGCTTGCGGGACGATCACAATTAATTGAAGTTCGCGAAAAAGTAGAGCAATTAAGTAAAACTCAAAAAATAATTATTGGTGATTTTGAAAAATTTGAAGTAAAAGGTGCTGACAAAACAAAGGGATGTTTTATGCCGCCAATTATTTTCTTGAATGATAAACCTTTTACGAATACAGATTGTCATAATATTGAGGCCTTTGGTCCTGTTAGTACCATTATGCCGTACAAAAATTTAGAAGAAGCAATTGCATTAAGCAAACTAGGCAAAGGAAGTTTAGTGAGTTCAATTATTACTGCCGATGATACAATTGCGCGTGATTATACCATAGGCGCAGCATGTATGCACGGTAGAATTTTAGTTTTAAATAGCGAATGTGCGAAAGAAAGTACAGGACATGGTTCTCCAATGCCAATGTTAGTTCATGGTGGCCCCGGAAGAGCCGGCGGTGGTGAAGAAATGGGAGGAAAACGAGGAGTGTTCCACTATTTACAACGCACTGCCATACAAGGTTCACCAACCACCATCACAAATATTTTAAATACTTATCAATACGGCGCAAAACACAAACTAAAAAATATTCATCCGTTCCGTCAGTATTTTGAGGATCTTGAAGTGAGCGAAACTCTTATTACCCCTACTCACTTGGTTTCTGAAGATGATATTTTGAATTTTGCAGAAATAAGTGGCGATAGATTTTACGCGCACTTACAACCCGATTCATTAGAGGGAACAATTTTTAAACGTACAGTTGCACACGGTTATTTTATTTTATCGCGTGCAGCCGGTTTATTTGTTGATCCGCCTAAAGGTCCTGTATTATTAAATTACGGAATTGATGAATGCCGTTTCACAAAACCAATTTATCCGGGTATGAGTATTGGGGTGAGATTTACATGCAAAGAAAAAATTGAGAATGATAAACCACTTGTTGCGGCTAATGGTAAAGAAGTGAAAGTTGGCATCGTAAAATGGATGGTTGATATTTATGATGCCAGCGAACAAAGTGTGCGCGATCAGTTAGGCGTTGAAGGAACAACAGGAGAAACTGTTGGTATAGCAACCATTTTGACCATGGTGCAAAAGAAGAAACAAAATTAAATTTACATTCTTGTTGAGATTCCGTGTCCTCATAATGTTTTTACTATGCCTGCATTTTAGCTGGGCTCAAGTTGATTCGTTAAAAGCCTTATTGAAGACAAGGCTTCACGATACGACACTTGTAAGTGTGTATACAAAACTTTCCGACGAGTTGCTTCATTCAAGTCCGGATGAGAGTTTTAAATATGCTTATAAAGGACTTTCACTTGCTAAAAAAATTAATTTTGAAAGGGGAATAGGTGAATGCTATACGAACCTCGGTTTTCTTCACAGTTTTAATTCCGACGATTCATCTCTCTTCTACCTTTTTAAAGCGCAAGAAATAAAACAAGATCTAAAAGATCCTAAAGGCGTAGCCGCTGTGTGTACAAGTATTGGAACTGCCTACGACAAGTTAGGAAATTTTGAACAAGCCCAGAGATATTATCTAAAAGCCCTCAAATTATTTGATTCCCTTTCACTCGATAAAGGTATTGCAGGCGCATGTCTTGGTCTTGGAAACTCATTCTCTAGATTGAAGAATCACACGAAGTCTATAGAGTATTTTCAAAGATCCATTGATGTGTATACAAAGATCAATAGTCCTTACCGCTCATGGCCCATGAATAATTTGGCGGGTACGTATTTGAAGATCGGTGAAAAAGCAAAAGCAAAAGAATTATACGAACGATCATTAAAAATTAAACTCGAGAACAAAGATTATTATGGCGCTGTTTTTTCGATCGACAATATAGGAGCCATTTTGCTTGAAGAAGGTAATTTCAAAGAAGCTTTAAGTTATTTTACAAGAGCATTGGAATTAGACAGGCAAAATCATTTTGAGAAAGAAACGTTTGCGAACGCTTATTGCAACATAGCAATTGCGATGTTAAAAATGAAAAGGAATAGTTTGGCAAAACGCTATCTAGATTCACTCGGAATGACCATTGAGCATTTAAAGTTATATGAACTTTCGTTGAATTACCTTAAGGTAAGTTCGGATTATTATAAGGCCACCGAAGATTACAAGAATGCATTTGCTTATAATTCAAGATACCTTGAATTAAAAGATTCGATGTTGAATAGTGAGATGAGTCAACAAATGACAGAGGCTGATGCAAGATATACAAATGAAAAAAAGAAAAAGGATATCGAGTTGCTTCAAAAGGACAAGGCCCTTCAAGAAATAGCCATAGAGAAACAGCAAACGCAACGCAATGGATTTATTGCCGGTTTTGTGATCGTTTTCATTTTATCGATCTTTATCTTTAAAGAATATCGACAAAAACAAAAGGCAAATATCCTTATCACCGAACAAAAGAAAGTGGTTGAAGAACAAAAGCATTTGGTGGAGGAAAAGCAGAAAGAGATCATTGACTCCATTAACTATGCCAAAAGGATCCAAAACACACTTATGGCACATGCCGATTTTGTGAATGCAAATCTGCCCGAGAATTTCATTCTCTTTAAACCAAAGGATATTGTGAGTGGCGATTTTTATTGGGCCACAAAAAAAGATCACTTATTTTATTTAGCCGCTTGCGATAGTACAGGACATGGAGTTCCCGGCGCATTTATGAGTTTGTTGAATATTGGTTTTTTAACAGAGGCTATTAATGAAAAGAATATACACGAACCAAATAAGATATTGGATTTTGTAAGGGGTAGATTGATCAGCACCATAAGTAAAGAAGGCCAGCAAGATGGTTTTGACGGAATACTAGTGTGTATTGATCAAAAGAAAAAGAAACTCACCTACTCTGCCGCTCATAATGCTCCGGTTGTTATAAGTAATAATGAAATAGTTCAACTCGAATCCGACAAAATGCCTGTTGGGAAGGGAATCAGTGAAGTCTCTTTTCGTCTTTTTGATATGATTTTGAAACCCAATGATACCTTGTATCTTTATACGGATGGTTACGCCGATCAGTTTGGGGGACCAAAGGGAAAGAAATTTTTATACAAAAAAATGAATCAACTTATAGCTTCCATTTCTGTTTTGTCGCTAATTGAACAAAAAGAAAGATTGGAAACCGCATTTGAAGACTGGAAAGGTTCGCTTGAACAAGTAGATGACGTTTTGGTAATTGGAATAAAAGTATGAGGAGTTTTATTTACATAGCATTGTTTCTATTCATTTGCCACAGTTCTGTTTCTCAAAACAAGAAAGAAGATTCATTAAAAAAGATCATAGCAACTGCGCCAAACGACACTACAAAGGTGAAAAATTTACTTTCGCTTGCCAATGTTGTAATGCGAACAAAAGTTGAGGAATCAAAAAAATATTGTACTGAAGCGCTTGAGCTTGCTGAAAAAATAAAATATTTAAAAGGTATTGCCAATGCAAATAATCTTAGCGCCATTATTCTATTTCAAAACGGCGCATATGCCGAAGCTATTGAACTCAATAGAAAAGCAATTCCAATACAACTAAAGATAAAGGATGATTTTGGTTTATCGAGAAGCTACAACAACCTTGGCAACATCAATTACATGACCTTTAATATTGATAGCAGCATTCATTATTTTGTTCTTGCTGCAAAAATTGCAGAAAGGATACAGGATACAACGGCTATGAAGAACCTTTATCACAATTTAGGTGCGGTAAATAAAGAAAAGAAAAATTATGAGAAGGCGATCGAATTCTATTTTAAAGCCATGCGATTAAATACTATTGTTGGTGATAGAGCCGCAAGTGCCGACACTTATGTAAATATTTCAAACATCTATGTAAGCAAAGGAAAAGATACAATAGCACTTAAATATCTTGATACGGCCTTTGTTATTTATAAAGAATTCAACGATTCACTTCATTACATTGACATTTATTCAAATTATTCTACGATCTACGAAAAATGGGGTCAGCTCGAACGGTCTTTGGCTAATTTGAAAATGGCTCTGCGATATTCCCTCTCGTTGAATATTGAGGAAAGCATTGTTTATTGTTACCAATCTATGGGCGAGACCTATAGAAATCTTAATGATACAAAAGAAGCTGAGCGTTATTTATTCATGGCATTGCCACTTGCACAAAAAATGGATCTGAAAGGATGTGTGAAAAGTATCTATAGATCACTCTACTTGGTTTATAAGTACAAGAATGATTATAAAAATGCTGTGATCTACAACGAAAAATATGTAGCTATTAAAGATTCCATTGATCAACAAGTATACTCCGAAAAAATGTTGGAGGTAGAAACGAAATTTGACCTCGAGAGAAAAGAAAAGGAGATCGCGCTTTTAAACAAAGATAAAAAAGTACAAGAGGCAGAATTAGACAAGAAAAAGGGTTGGATCGGTTTTTTTATTGTGCTCATCGGGGCATTTGTTTTATTATCGGTGATCATTATCCGTAGCAATGTCAATCGCAAAAAAGCAAATAAATTACTTTCACAACTCAATAACGATCTGCACTTAAGTAAGAACGAGATCGAAACTCAAAAACATATTGTAGAAGAAAAGCAAAAAGAAATAATTGATTCCATTAATTACGCCAAACGTATTCAATCTACACTCCTCGCTCACGCCGACTTCTTAAAGGCGAATATCCCAAATAATTTTGTCCTTTTTAAACCAAAAGATATTGTGAGTGGTGATTTTTATTGGGCTGCCGAACATGGCGATAAATTTTATTTGGCCGTTTGCGATAGTACGGGCCATGGTGTTCCGGGAGCATTCATGAGTTTACTTAACATTGGTTTTTTAAGTGAAGCCATTAAGGAAAGAAATATAACCGAACCTCACATGGTGTTCAATTATGTTCGTCAACGTTTAATTGATGGTATTAGTAGAGACGGACAAAAGGATGGTTTTGATGGGATCTTATTATGTTTAGATAAGAGAACAAAAAAGATGAGCTATTCCGCTGCGCATAACGCACCAATTATTATTCGTAATGGCGAGATCTTAGAATTACAAAAAGATAAGATGCCGGTTGGTATAGGAGAAAGAAAAGAGTCATTCACACTTTTTGAGATCGATCACAAACCGGATGATTCACTTTATTTATATACCGATGGTTATGCCGATCAGTTTGGCGGACCAAAAGGAAAGAAGTTCTTGTATAAACGTTTAGTGGATCTTTTAAAGACCATTAGTCCTGATGATATCCATCAAAGAGGAAATAAATTGAATTTGAAGTTTGAGGAATGGAAAGGAACACTTGAACAAGTAGATGATGTATTAGTGATCGGAATAAAAATTTAATATGTTTAGAGCCATAAAATATTCATTGATCCTTGCTCTTTTTTGGAACTTTTTGTACGCACAGAACATTGATTCTCTTCGCGGGCAATTGCATGTGGCTAAAGACAGCTCTCTACTTAAGGCGTATTTGGCCGTTGGTAATTATTTTTATAATAAGGGGCAACTCGATACTTCGTTAGCATATTTTAAAACAGGCCACACAAAAGCTACGGAACTACGCCATATCAAACTCATTTGTGATTTTTTATTGCGGTTAGGTCTTGTTGAACGAGAAAAAGGCGTTTACAATAGATCTTCGGAATATTATTATAGAGCACTTGAAATAGCAGAACAAAACGATTTCAAAAAACAAAAAGCCAGCATTTACAATGGGATAGCAATTTTAGCTGCTATTCAAAAAGATCCCGAAAAAGCTATTGAGTTTTACACCAAGAGTCTGGAGGTTTATAAAGAGATCGGTTTTTTAGCCGGACAAGGTTCTGTATATAATAATATTGGACTTACGTATCTTGATAAAGGAAACAAAACGGCCGCACTAAAATTTTTTTTTAAAGCACTCGAAATAAGTAATAAAATGCAAGATGAATTCAATATGGCCGTGAATAGCGAAAATATTGGATTAACGTATCACGAAATGAAGAACGACAATCTTGCGCTTATTTATTATGCAAAAGCAATTAAGATCTGGTATTTGCGCGAAGACGAGAATAGTATCCCTATTACACTTGGATATATGGCAAACACTTTTATTCGCCAGAAAAAGTGGACCAAAGCTATTGATACTCTAAAGAAGGCAATGAAGTTTGCGGAGAAAGTAAATTCCATGGCTTCACAACGCGATATTGCATTTCATTTGTCGGAGTCTTTTGAAGGAAATGGCGATATAGTAAATTCCTTAAAATATTATAAACTGGGTAAATCACTTTCGGATAGTTTAACGAACGGAGATAAGACAAAAGAAATAACCGAGATCCAATTAAATTATACCTTCAATAAAATTAAAGTTCGAGATTCTATTAAGCACGAACTGGAAGTAAAAGCAAAAGAAACGCAATTAAACACCGAAAAGAATTATAAATATGTGATAAGCACTGTGCTTATACTAATTCTTGTTCTTTTATTCTTTGTATTTAAGAACTACAAAGAAAAAAAGAAGGCCAATGAAGTGATCACATTTCAAAAGGATCTTGTAGAGAAAAAGCAAAAAGAGATACTTGATTCGATCACCTACGCTCGTAGGATCCAAACTGCTTTACTTACGCAGGATGTTGTAATCAATAAAAATATTAGCGATCACTTTAATTTCTTTAAACCAAAGGATATTGTAAGCGGCGATTTTTATTGGGTTGCAAAAAAAGGCGACCTACTCTACTTTGCAGTTTGCGATAGCACAGGACATGGTGTTCCCGGTGCATTCATGAGTTTATTGAATATCAATTTTCTTAATGAGGCCATTAATGAAAAAAATATTACAAAGCCTAACGAGATCTTTAATTACGTTCGTGCCGAGTTAATTGATAGCATTAGTAAGGAAGGTCAGCAAGATGGTTTTGATGGTGTATTGTTATGTATCAACACCATAACAAAGCAAATTAGTTATGCTGCAGCCAACAACAAACCCTTACTGATATCGGGCACAGAGATGAAACAGCTTGAAACCGACAAAATGCCTGTAGGTCAAAGTGTAAAAGAAGGCCTTTTCCGTTTGTTTAATTTAACGCTTAACTCATCAGAAACTTTATATCTTTATACGGATGGATATGCCGATCAATTTGGCGGACCTAAAGGAAAAAAATTTAAAATAAACGAACTTAATAAATTATTACATTCTATCAATCATTTGCAGATGCAAGAACAAAAACAAAAACTTATAGCGCATTTTGATCTTTGGAAAGGCGAACTTGAACAAGTGGATGATGTTTTACTTTTTGGAATTAAGATTTGAAAAAACTACTCCTCATATTTTTTATAGTAAATTCTTTTTTTCTTTTGGCGCAAGAAAAAGAGCAAAGTTCTACTTATACCGAAATTCTAAATTGTACCGATAGTTCAAAAAAAGTAACGTTATACAACAGGCTTGCACATAATTACTTTCACGATGGCTTATTTGAACGCTCGATCCACTTCTTTAAAAAGGGATTAAGTTTAGCAACTGAGCTAAAGGACACAAGCTTGATGATAGGATTTAATTTGAGTTTGGTTGACGCGTATGATAATTTAGGCGCAAAGACCCTTGAATTTGAGGCAAGTTTTAATGGATTGAGATTAAGTGAACTTAGAAAAGACCAAACAAATATGGCACGGTTCTACCGCGTCCTTGGTCAAGCATACTGCAGCCAGAAAGATAATGTTAAATCCATAGAATACTATACA
>JAHEYC010000135.1 GCA_023251775.1 Sphingobacteriaceae bacterium
CGGGCCTGTCCATGCAAACGCTGTTCCTGTAATAGCAGTTAAGGTAAATGTAGATCCCACGCACGTGGTTGCACCTGTTACTGCTACAACCGGAAGTGGATTTACTACAACTGTTACAACTGATGTATTTGTACATCCTGCGGCATTGGTAACAGTAACTGTATAATTTCCTGCGTTAACTGCTGAGGCTGTTGCAATGCTAGGATTTTGTGCGTTACTACTGAATGCGTTTGGTCCTGCCCATGTATAAGAACTCGCTGCAGGGTTTGCAAAAAGATTTATCTGATTATTTAAACATATTGGTGAGTTACTCGTTGCCGTTGGTGTTGGTAAGCCATTCACTACAACGTTAACTGTTCCTGTACTCTTACATCCACCGGCTGCTGTTACTGTTACAACATATGGACCTGCCATATTCGTTGTACTATTAGCAATAGTTGGATTTTGTGCGTTACTTGTAAATGCCAATGGGCCTGTCCATGTATAACTTGCCGCAGCGGTAACAGTTAAGTTGATCGTTGAGCCTGCGCAATATGGGCCGGGGTTGCCGACAGAAATGGTTGGGGTTGGGTTCACGATCACGTTAGTAACCGCTGATGCAGTACAACCTAAGGCGCTTGTAACTACAACAGTATAATTACCCGCACTAAGCGTTGTAGCATTTACTACTGTAGGATTTTGTGCATTACTCGTAAAGGCATTTGGTCCTGTCCATGTATAACTTGTAAATGCATTCACCGTTAGATTAATATTTCCACCCGTACACACCGGACTATTACTACCAGGTAACGGAACTGGCAAAGGATTTACAACAATAGTAGCAGTAGTTTGCGCGGTACATCCAAATGCAGATGTTGCAATGACTGTGTAAACAGTTGTTATTGCAGGGGTAAACGTTACAGATGGGCCCACAATGTTTCCCGGCAACCAAGTATAAGTACTTGCTCCGCTTCCATTTAAAGTGGCGCCAACTCCGGGACAAACCGACGGATTATTTACTGTTATAGTTGGTAAAGGATTTATAACAACGTTAGTAACCGCTTGGTTTGTACATCCTCCAACATTAGTTACTTTCAAGGTATAACTTCCCGCAGCTAATGTGGTGACGGGTGCAATACTCGGATTTTGTGCGTTACTCGAAAATGCATTGGGCCCAGTCCACGTATATGACGTTACTGCAGGATTGGCAAATAAATTTAATGTTTGCCCGGCACAGACGGGTGTATTACTAGTTGGAATAACCGTTGGTTGAGGAACTACAGTAACATTCATCACCGCAATATTTGTACATCCTTGAGGCGCCGTCGTAACTTTTATTGTGTAGCTGCCTATCGCAAGTGTTGTTGAAGGATTAATGACTGGATTTTGTACGTTGGAACTAAAAGCATTGGGTCCTGTCCACGTATAACTTACACTTGCAGGATTTACAACAACATTCAAATTCAGCGGACTTCCAACACAAGGCGTATTACTAGTTGGAGTTAAAGTAGGTGTTAGATTAACAGTAACAGTTATTGCCGCAGTGCCAATCACACCGCAAGGATCCATTACAGTGTAATTATAAACACCTGAATTAGATGGCTGAGCATTTGCTAATACAGGATTTTGATTGTTGTCGTTAAATCCGCCCGGGCCCGTCCAAGTAAATGTTGCAGGTCCCGAAACGCCTGTATAAAGTGAATTCAAAAGAAGCGTTTGTCCGGCGCAAATTGGTGAGTTACTCGATAAAGTTGCAGTGATAGGAGTTGCACACGCGATCACAGGACCAACGAAGCAAGTATAATCTTCTGCTTCACCATAGCTGTTAGTGATACATGGATCAATGCTACATCCCGGAGTGGCATACGAACATCTTACCCTCATTCTATATTTTCCGTTCGCAACAGCAGGGCAAACCCAATTCATTGCAGCAGTTGTTGCAGCTGCCGGAACACCAACCGTACAACAAACCATTTCGCCTGCAGCAAACACGGCATCATTATTCCAATCTATCCATACAGCACAACCTTGTGCGAAAATAATACCTGATTTAAAGTTACAAGTGATGGCTTGACCCGGTGTTGTTTGAATATATTTTCCTGGAACGCACGGATGTCTATAATAGTTCGCGATAATATTTGGCCCATTAATAAATTGTGCATTACACCCCGAATTATTATTCGTAATATTTGCCGTTGCACCTGTTGAGTTAAAATCATCAATAAAGTCATTGATAAAATTAGCAGCATTATTAGAAGGGTTAGGTTGATTACATGGCGTTTGAAATGCCTGTGGTAAACAATAAGGACACGGCCCAAGATTTGGCTGTGCATATACTTTTAATTGAAACAGCGATAAAGCTAATATTAAACATAAAACTAATTTCCGCGCAAATACTTTCATCATCAATTAGCTTTATATAATAATTTATTGCCCGGAATTAGTACCAGCGCATCTTTAAACCCCGGTAACTTTATGATGACCTCTTCATTTTCTTTTCGTTGAGATTCGTAACGACTGATATAGATGATATCCTCATTAAGAACTCCTCCGTCAGGAAAGTGATCACGTTTGATGTAAAATGATTCGCTGAAATACCACATCTCTTGTGTGTACAATAATTTGTGGTTGCTTTTCCAAGTTTCAAAATCTCCTTCCCAACTGTGCTTATATTTAATGTAAGGTAAGTATTTTTCAACTTTTACAGGATCAAGTTTTATTTCTTGGGTCTGTCCAAATAAATTTCCAAGGCTAAAGAACCCCACTATAAAAATAAAAACTATCAGCCTCATCATCTTCTTTTAATTTACTCTACTATTCAAAACATTAATCTTCTCTTATCACGATCACATATCCTGTTTTGGTATGTTTCCTGTTATCGTAGGTTGTATAGTTGATCACGTATGTATACGAATCATTCTTTACAATTTCTCCTCTATATGTTCCATCCCATCCTGTTTTCTGATCGTTGCCGGTAAATATTCTATGCTCCCAACGGTCGATGATGATCATCTCAAATTTAATGATGCCTTCTCCATACACTAAGAACTGATCGTTAAGTCCGTCGTAGTTTGGCGTAAATGAATTCGGAATGAAAATTGGATAATCATTAGTTACCTCTATCCAAACTTCATCATCAGCAATACAACCAAATTCGTTCACGCTCTGTGCATGATATACGCCACTGCGAGTTGCTGTAACTTGAGAGTTAGGACAAACCTTGCAAAGAATATTATCTCCAAATACCCAAGTAATTGTTCCGGTTCCCTTAGCATTCAAGAACATTTGTTCATCAGAATTAAAGATCATATCAGGGCCTGCATCTACTGTTGGTTGTGGACTAACTTTTACCAATACAGTTGCTGTTTCTCCACAGAAGCCACCATCGGATACCTTAACGGTATACACTGTTGTTGTTTTTGGATTCGCGTAAGGTTGTGATATCAATGGATTATTTAAGCTCTCTGTTGGACTCCACTGATATGTATTACTTCCTTCTGCTTTTAATCTTACTGATTTGCCTTCGCAAACTGTTGCGCTATAACTTACTCCCGGTGTAATTGTAGGAACAACTTCTACCAAGATCTCTTTGGTAAATGGACAAACCGAATTAAATCCTGTGATGGTATAATTCATGTTTGCAGTTGGTGTTACAACCATCATAGTTGTGTTGGTAGTAGTATTATTGGCAAGGATAGTTGAGTCAGAAGTTGGATGCCAGTGATAACCTTGGCAACCTGATACAAATATCGTTGAGCTTCCACCTTTACATATCTTCTTATTACTTACTCCGAGATTCAATACCGGACGAATGTTCACATCAATGGCGAAGGTGATCGATGTTTTACACACACCATTATCTCCTAGGAGTGTATAAGTGATGCTGCTCATTGGTGTGGCAACTACAAAATTATTACTGCCGCTACTCAATCCTGTTGTTGGGATCCAAGTATAAGACATAGCTCCGTTAGCATTGATGTTTACTTTATCTCCTGCACAGATCACTGTTTTATCAGCTATAGCTTGAAGATCCGGTAACGGTATCACCGACACCATACGAACTGCACTCGATGTACAAGTTGCAGCTTCACCGATCACTGAATAGATCATGGTAGTTGTTGGCGTTACGATCACAAAACTTCCATTGACTGTATTAATATTCACCGCAGGACTCCAGGTATAATTTGTAGCGCCAAATGCAGTTAAGCCTATCGCAGAGCCCGAACAAATAGTTGGTGTTACTGGTGCAATAACAATAACAGGATTTGCAACAACCGTTACCGTAGTTGTTTCGGTTGGACTTTGACAGTTAATGCTTGAGCCTATCACACTGTAAACTGCTGTGTTGTTTGGATTAGCCATTACGGTGCTTCCCGTAGTTGAACTTAAATTTGTTGGAGGTGACCATTGATATGTTTG
Source organism: Sphingobacteriaceae bacterium (assembly GCA_023251775.1). GTDB lineage: Bacteria > Bacteroidota > Bacteroidia > B-17B0 > Aurantibacillaceae > Aurantibacillus. Next base: position 4,399 of record JAHEYC010000135.1, read on the forward strand.
AGCACCGCTTGCTGTTAACATTACACTCTTACCCTGACAAACACTCATAGATGGAACAGAGATGATAGGATTTGGTG
>JAHEYC010000083.1 GCA_023251775.1 Sphingobacteriaceae bacterium
GTCTGTCACGTTTCATCGTTTATACATTGTAAGACTAACATGATTGTTATAAAAAATAGGCAATTACAGGATGTATCAGATTGGGAGGTTATTCAAGCAATAAGCAGTCCATTTGATTCCGAAGAAGCATTTTCTGAATTCTATTTCCGTTACAAAAATTTCCTATTAAAAGTGTGTAGAGGTTGCTGTAAGAACTTTGATGATTCGAATTCCCTTGCTGATGATATTTTTCAAAACACCTTTATCAAGGTTCTACAAAAATCTCATACATTCAAACCAAAAGAATCTGATTTAACAACCGATATTTCAAAAGATATCAAAGCTTGGTTGGCAAGAATTGCTAGGAATGAGCTAATTAATTTCTTGAGAAAAAACCCAGATGAAAAGAACTTATCAAATTCGTTTAGACCAAGAGCCGAAGATCTAGAGGATTCTATATCTTTTGAAATCCCAGAATCTTCGAATGAAGTAGTAAATAAACATTCAACATCTATTGAAAAAAAGTTGCTGGAAACTGCGTTAAACACATTAACAGAAAAAGAAAGATACATTTTGATGGTTTACATGGAATTTTTTAATCCTGGTGATCCAAAAAAACATCTGCCTGAAGACATATTGAGGGCAACTTGTAATCGCTATCACATAACACCTGACAACTTGAGGCAAATTAAAAGTAGAACCTTGAAAAAAATAAAAAGCATCCTTAATAAAGAATAATAAGAACGAAGACGTATGAAAAAAGGGAAAGAAAATAAGAAACAGACTTTGATCCAGACAGAAGAAGAATTTGAAATAAATTTATTTCACGCTTTAAAATCATTTGGTTATTTGTTTCCAAAAAACAATTTTGATGTGGATAATTTTGAAAAACATACTTCTAAATCCGAAGGAGATATTTCAGATCAAGTATTTGCTAACATCAAAGAAACGAATCTTAAAATGAAGAACCATCAGGGCGCAGATTTATCTCTTGAGATCGCAGCGCTTAAGCCTAAAAGAAATGATTTCGATCACGTACCTAATGATAAGCCTAAGAAAATCTCAAAGAAAGGGAAGAAAAATTAAAGATTTTACTTTATTCCTTTCTGAACTTCTCTAGCTTTACATATATTCCCAACTCCGTAAACATCGTCTAAAAATTTCGTGGAATTCATAGACGTTCCATGTTTTCCAGTTTTTTTGCAAATTTCTTTTCTCACAATTAATAAATAGGTGAATTATTTACTTTTTTATGACAAAGCAAAAAAAGAGGCAGTCTCAGATTTGAGACCGCTTCTTTAAGTCAACAAAAAAGAAGAATTACTAAAAAAGTTGAGGGTTATATCTAGAAAAAAATATAGGCTTTGGGAAATGCTTCAATATAACACTAATGAAAAGAGAAATTATGGCTCCCATTTCGGTTTTTTAAATTCAAACTTTTTTGCTTGATGGTACCAATATCCCTTATTAAAGCGTTTATATTCAGGCATTCTTTTATTCAAATAGTTTAACCTGTTTCTTACGTATTCAAATTCAATTTCCGTAAAGCGAATGTGTTTACTTTCAAGATAAGTCAGATATTCATTGTAAGCATTTAATAAATTAAAATTCTTGCTCTTTGAGAATTTCAAAAGACCTTCAAAAATTACTAATCTTTCAAATTCAGCATTTAACTCAATTAGGCTAAGCCCTTTAATTTCTTGAGGTTTATTTCTATTGACTTTTACTATGAATCCATTATTGTCAAGAGCAGCAATATTAAGATCAACAAATCCTTTTTTGGATTTTTTGTTTACACCAGTTAGCTCCCATTCCCGTTCAACATATGACAAACCATGATCTAACCATAAACTGGCGTTATCCAATACTATTCCTTCTTTTTTAAGTGCTGCAGGTCGCATGACCCTTCCAACCATTTGAAGATAAAGAGCAAGAGATTTTGTTGGCCTCGCTAATTGCACAACCTCGCATTCAGGAAAATCAAATCCTTCTGTAATTATCTCTACATTAGTAACGATCTGAATTTCCTTCCTTTTAAATGCAGATAGAATATTTTGACGTTCGTTGGTTGGTGTTTTTGCATCTATGTGAGCAGCTTTAATGCCGATCTGATTATACCTTGCAGCAATTTCTATACTATGCTCAATATCTACTGCAAAAACTATCATTGATTTGCCCATACATTTTTCAAGATAACTGTCCGTGAGGTCCGTCATAACAGAGTTATCCATCATAACTTCTGTAAGCATTTTCGTTGCATAATCGCCTTTACTTTTTTTGACTTTTGACAAATTGGGATTTGAGCAGACAAAATGACGTATTGGAACAAGATAGCCTTGATCTATAAAATACTTTAAGGGCTGTGAGGTAATAAGTTCGTCAAATATGTCATCGAATCCTTCACCACTTAATCTTATAGGCGTTGCGGTTACACCAAGTATTTTTGCAGAAGGATATTTCTCCCAGAGCTCTTTATAGGTTTCTGCTTTAGCGTGATGACACTCATCGATTATAATAAGATTTGGCTCATCAATAAATCTATTAGAAAGGGTTTGAATACTCGCAACTTGTATATTTCTATCTGGCGAAGCTTCAAAGCCAGCCATTATAATGCCTAATTCGACATTTTTGCTTAAAAGTTTATCCTTGATTTGTTCTACTAATTCTTTTCGGTGAACCACTATTAAGATTTTTTTGTTTTGTTTGAACCCTTTTTTTACAATTTCCGAGAATAGTACAGTTTTCCCTGTCCCGGTTGGCATTTGAAACAGTATACTTCTTTTACCAGCTCGCCATATTTTAAAAATCTCAGATATACCTTGAGTTTGATATGGTCTTAACTCATCTCCTGAAGTTGAAGAGTTCTTAATATTATCCATAGTTTTGCTTTTATTACTTGCCAAAGTAAAGAAGCATGTGTGCAGTGTATCCGCATAGATAAAAAGAGGGAGATTAAAGAGGCCTTTCTTTTGTATACTCAGGTTTAGAGTGGCTGATTTCTTTTATTCTGGTGATCTTATTCTCGGTATTGATTCCAAATTCCATTAAGATTCTGCAATTTTGAAATTTCTTTCTTGTTGTTCTATAGCAAGTGTATTCTCCACTAAATCTCCAGAAACGAATACTATCATTCTCTGAATACAAATTAAGACTTTCCTTATCGATTGTATTTTTATTATCGATATAATCAGTATTAATTTGTCTTATTATTTCAATTTCGGTTGGATTTACATTTTTTTTAAGATAAAACTGATCCACCTTGTTTGCAAAGAATTGATGTGCATCGAATTTTTTATCATTATTACTGTCGTAGTACTTTAAAAGGAAAGCATAAACTTGCTCCTTATCCATATGAGTTTTGTTTACAGCTTCTTCAGCTCCAGCATCTCCATAAAAATAATTATAGCCAACATACATTATTACGAAACCTATAATAATTCCAATAACCCATGAAAACTTATTCTTTTTCTTAACATTTTTCGATTCCGATAAAATACTATAGTCAGGAATATTCAATGGATTTTTCTCAAAATTCTCCTTTATTTCACGAATCTCTTCTCTGTTTGCTTCAATTATTGTTTCTTTTTTCGAATAGGTATTCTTTGAAAAGTCTGCGTATTCTCCCTTTAGATAAACTTCAAAAAACCAATTTATTAACGAGTTTAGTGCGGTTTCTACTGCTCTCAATTCATCATCACTAATATTCTCGCCTTTCGTATGGTGGCTTGCTAAATTCCTCCATGGGATTATTGTACCAATATGAATTTTTTGTTTTTCAGGTAATATGTCTTCAACAATTCTTTTTAGTTCGTATAACCCACGCTGATTAGGCTTAAGCGCATTTAATTGCTCTATTCTCCCTTCTTTTCGAATAACATAATCCAACAAATGTTCAACAGTTACTCCAACGCTTGATATTGCACCTCGAACACGTGGTTTTGGTTTGCTCTTATCACTTAACAAAATATTAAACTCACTGGTTAGCTCTTCATATTCATTATGAATCTTAGTGACCTGCTCGTTTAGAATATTTGAATCTTTATTGTCCATTAAGGGCTAACTATTTTATTTTGGAAATCCTTTCGAGAATTTCTTTTTTTAGACTTTCGGGTTCAAGAACTTCTATCCTCTCACCATGTGAAAGTAAAACAGACTGAAGTTCGTAGTTCGGTCTTACTTTAACAAAAACTGTTACGTGGTTTTTCTCTTCCTTATTTATTCTTGTTTGAGAACTATGCAAAGGTTTTGTTTCAATATAAGGCCAGAGATCATTGTTTATCTTAAGCACTATTTTTTGAACAGGCACCTCTTTTACAGTTACGCCAATTACTTCATCTAAATACTCATTAAAATCAATATCAGTGTTTCTTTTGAATTTAGATTTTAAATTTTTAATACTGATGATTCTGTCTAATGCCAAATTTGAAATTCTCTTTTCTTCACCATTATATCCGAAACAGAACCATCTATTATTATATTCTTTTAAATGATATGGATGCAGAGAAATTTCAATCTCATCTTTCTGAGTAAAACTCTTATAACGAATACTAAGTGGTTGTTCATAAAGAATGGCGTTGAATAAAGGCGAAATGTGTTTGACAGCAGTATAGTCGAGATTTTCGTCGAAACTAATTATTTTTTCAGCCCCTTTTTTCAACCCGAAGCTAGACTCAAACTTAGCAACGACTTCATCCACCCATTCAAATTGAGGCATACCTTTAAATCTTGATAAGATCATTAAGGCTTCTTTTATTTGAGCAGCTTCAGATACATTTAAACCCTTATTATTTATTGAAAAGTTAGGATCGGTATATCGATAATATACTTCTTTACCATCTTTTCCTTTATGAAGATCTGCACCAAAACCATCTTCACTTTCCATGAACTTAATATCCTCATATAATTGCCGCCTTTTGATCCCTTCTGTTTTATGATCAAGGGATTGTAAAGCGTCATTGCAAGCCTTCAATAGATCATTGATATAGTATTTTTTACCGGAATTCCGGAAACACTTATCCAAAGCTAAATACCTTATTGTAGCGTGCTTATTTGTAGCCATTACCGATGTGTGCAGATGTGCTGCATAAATGTAATGAATATTTGTATCAATTAAAAGACCATGGCCAATAATCTAATAGTAAAAATGAGCCTTGATTACGCTCTTTCCAAGCTTGATCAAGAAACCATAGATCAAATTCTTATAAAGGAACTGTCAATGGAAGAGAAGATAAATACTATTGCAACCATGAATGAAGAAAAAATTAAAGAAGTACTGCGCAAAATAGGATTTACTAATGAATTTCTAAAAACAATATAAAATGGACACCATCTATTTTCGATACTTGCCTCACGCTTGTAAAAGAGCCGCTCAGCGTGGTATTTCAAAAGAAATGATAAAGACTGCAATAAACCTAGGTGAGGTTTTCTTTCGTCAAGGTCTACGGTATTTCATTTGTCTTGAAAAACAAATAAATGGAATTATACCGCCATCATCCATTAAAAAATACAGAAACATAGTAGTGATATTAAACTCAAAGAATGAAATTGTTACTTGTTATAAAAACAAAAATGCTATGTCACATATTAGAAGAAAAAACAAATGGCTATATAACTAAAATTAACTAAAAACAATAATGAAAACAAAAAACACAATACCTTCTGTAAATTTCCATCTATGGGAGCCCTGCAACTTTAGTTGTAAATTCTGCTTTGCTACATTTCAGGACGTGAAAAAAACCTTACTCCCTAAAGGACACCTACCTAAAAAGGATGCCTTAACTATTGTCAATAAGCTGTCCGAGGCGGGCTTTAGTAAAATAACTTTTGTTGGGGGAGAACCAACTCTTTGTCCCTGGATCGGTGATTTGATTCTTAGAGCCAAAGTAAATGGACTCACTACAATGATAGTAACAAATGGCAGCGGAATTACTGAACAATTCTTAAATACTGTTTACAAATCCTTGGATTGGGTAGTGATCAGCATAGACAGTCTATTACCAGGGATTAATAAAGTAATTGGTCGATCAAACGCAAACCGATTAATTCCGGACGAGAGTTACTATTCCGAAAAAGTAAAATTAGTTCATCAATTCGGAATAAAACTTAAGATTAATACAGTTGTAAATAAGTATAATTTTCAAGACGAATCCCTTTCCGATTTTATTCATGCTTCAAGGCCGAAGCGGTGGAAGGTATTTAAAGCGCTCAAGGTTATCGGTCAAAATGACGAATTCTTTAATGATGTGAACGTTAATGACGAGCAATTTGAAAAGTTCCTTTCTCTAAACAAAGTAACCGGAATCAGTTATGCGGTAATTGAAGATAACGAAGATATGACGGGAACATATGCAATGGTTGATCCTGCAGGTAGGTTTTTTGATAATACAAATGGTGCTCATACATATAGCAATCCTATATTGGAAGTTGGTGTAGATGCAGCTCTAAAAGAAATAACAGTCTACTATTCGAAGTTCCTAGAAAGGGGCGGACTATATGATTGGTAAACAGATTAGCGAAAAGTGTACTCTGTTATTTTAAAGGGTATCTTTTTCAGATCAGAGATGAGCACTGACTCTTTTTTCTCAGAATCAATTCCAAACCAACCATTGATCTTATTTTTGGCAAGAAAAATGCCCTCTAATAAATCAGCTGTTTGAAAAACATATTTCCTGGATTCTTCTTTATCAACGGCAATCAAAGAAAAGGTAGGGATGTGATAGTATACAACGTACTGATCGAGATCCACATTATTGAGGTTATAGGCCATTGCAATTGATGTTATACATAAAGTTAATAATTAGCTGGCCTGCTGGAATTAGTAGTTCTCAACATCCGCTTGCAATTATAAACAAGAAAATATTTAAACCGGAACGTTTGCAGGCAAGTACTTCAACTTTTTTCTCAGATCATTATTTTGTATAATGAAGTAAATCGTGGCAGCCGATGTGATTGCCATACCAACCCCAAAAATAATAGCCATAGTATTTATTTCGCTGGAGTTTGTTTTAACGATGTCGGCGGCGGGCTGTATTCCGTGATAAACCTCAAACGAGGGCCGAGGTGCTATAGTTGTTACCATAATTTATTTATTTTTAATTGGTTGTTACTTGTTTTTTCCAGTGAGTAATTATAAAACTCAGGGATAGTGTATTTACCATTCGCATCTGCCCTACTCCCTGTATGCTTAAGGTAGTCAAATCCGTTTGCTTGAAGCACATCAATATTCACGATCGTTTTACCATCTAAATAAAATGCCTCAAGGATCTTCCGATTCAATTTAAGCTGCCAATCAACTTGATTGATCAGTTGCCTTAATTGACTTGCCTTTCCGTTATTTGCTTTCTTTTTACATTCAGAGCAACAAAATTCCTGGTTCAAGCGCTTCGCTTTAAAACTCTTTACACAGCTAATATACTTGCAGGTTTTTTGATAGGGATCTTTAACCGCTGTTGCTTCCATCGCTAACTATCTATTAATTATTGAATCGGTGTTTGACCTGATCATGACTAAAAACTGGTATTCTACCAATTTTGGTAGGTTTGGGCAGCTCGCCACTTCTCACCCATGCATTAATGGTTTGAACAGTTACTCCAATAAGTTCAGCGAGTTCCTTACGCCGATAGACCTTAAGAATTACGTCACTCTGACTGGGTTTTGAATGATCTATATTATGGTTTCTTATCGCCTCATTAATGACATGCTGGAGCTCATCGACGGTAAGGTGAATAACAAGTTTTTCCATTGACTTTATTTCTCACAAACATACGCCAATATAAAAATGATTGTTTTAGAACTTTTTCAGAAAAACTTCTGATACAGAGTTTTATTTTTTATTGTAGTACTTCACACTGTCTTCAAGGTAAGAGTTATAGTCAGCATCATCGTGGTGCTTTTCACTTTTCAAATAACCTAGCTTAGCCACAACATAACCTACAATTATTTTTCGTTGACGATCAGAATAACTTTTTGGGAATTCCCAATGGTTTGTAAATTCAAGAAGCCTTTTAATTACAATTGTTTTTTTATCAAAACTTGGTTCACTCTGTGCCAATTTAAATAAGATAGTCAGTAATTTATTCAGTGTGTATGTCACTGGCCAATCAAAATCAAGAGGATCTTTACTGCGTTTGTTTTTCGGTTTGTTATTAAAAATCAATTTATAGTCGAAGCCTTTTTGTTTCTTAAAGTAGTTGTATGTTTCTGCAATTAGTGTTTTACTTTTCGCATCAGAAAAACGTGGTTCATTCTCAAGTAACTTAGAAAGCTTTTTTGCATCACCTTGAGAAAATTTATCGTTAAACATTCCATAAAACAATAACTTGTTTGATAATTCAGCGAACGCGTTATAATCTTTTCCAGTAAGCGTAATTGTTATTGAATCCGGAAAACCTAAATCATTATTCTTTGATCGAATTTCTCTCATCATATAAAATTAAGAAAAACAATCTGACCCCTTTGCTGACCCCTCTAAAACAAAATCCCTTCAAAACCAATTGTTTTGAAGGGACTTAAGCGGTCCGGACGGGACTCGAACCCGCGACCTCCGCCGTGACAGGGCGGCATTCTAACCAGCTGAACTACCGGACCAAAGTTCTAAAAAAAGTAGGTGTTTCTGACAGGGCGGCTCCCGATAGCTATCGGGACTAACCAGCTGAAAACCGGATCTTTTTACCCTATTTTGTATAGGGACTGCAAATGTAGAGATTTATCCTAAATAGCCAAAATATAAAGGCTTTTTTGGGCTATTTACTCGAAAAATAGGCTTTCATGGGCTTAAAGTAATGATCCTCCCATCCCTTACCATACTTCTTTCCATCGCCTTTTTGAAGGTTATAATGGTATAAACTTAGTTTGGTCTTGCCACGCGTTTCATCAAAGGTCAATTCTAATATCGAATCGGGTGCGTCTTTTTTAAACTCCATGGTGCGCCAACTTTGTTTGATGAATTTTCCATCTTTTAATTCAAGATTTTTTCCGCTAATGTATTCGTCCCATGCAGTGAATTCTCCATTTACTTTTTTACTTACATGCGCATCGCCTCCTGTGAATGCCGTATGCTTTTTACTATCAAGCCAAGCATCGTACAACTCATTTGCTTTTACAGGTAAAGTAATTGACATTTTTATCTTTTCCATATCCAACGATTTTATACTCTAATTTAGCAAAAAAAATCCCCTAACATAATGTTAGGGGATTTAAATTTTTTAGTGTCCACCACCATCTATCTCTCCTTCTTCGAGAGGTACAGTTTGCGGTACAAAGTCTTTTTCTTTACCCGGTTTGCTATAATCATATGGCCAACGGTGAACAGTTGGTAAAGCACCAGGCCAGTTACCATGAGTATTGGCAACAGGAGTTGTCCACTCTAATGTATTTGAATTCCATGGATTTTGAGGAGCTTTCTCTCCGCGGAACATACTGTAGAAGAAATTGAATAAGAAAATACCTTGCGCTAATGCACCAATGATAGCAGAGATGGTACAAATTTCGTTGATGTCAACTAAATTGTCGAACATTGGGAAATTACTATTGGTATAATAACGACGAGGTACACCGGCCAATCCTAAGAAGTGTTGTGGGAAGAATGTTCCGTAAGCACAAACTAAGGTGAACCAGAAATGCACATATCCCAATTTCTTATTCATCATGCGCAAGAATAATTTCGGGAACCAATGATACACACCGGCGAACATACCAAAGATGGCACTCAATCCCATTACAATATGGAAGTGGGCAACAACGAAATACGTATCGTGAACGTTGATATCTAAAGTTGAATCGGCTAAGATGATACCGGTAACACCACCTGTGATGAAAGATGAAACCAATCCGATAGAGAATAACATTGCCGGAGTAAATTGTAAATTACCTTTCCATAAAGTTGTAATGTAGTTGAAGGCTTTTACTGCAGAAGGAATAGCGATCAATAATGTAGTGAACACGAATACTGAACCTAAGAATGGATTCATACCTGTCATGTACATATGGTGACCCCATACAATGAACGATAAGAAACCAATAGCTAAGATCGAACCGATCATGGCGCGGTAACCGAAAATTGGTTTACGTGAATTTGTTGCGATGATCTCTGACGTGATACCTAAGGCAGGTAATAAAACGATGTATACTTCGGGGTGACCTAAGAACCAGAATAAGTGTTCGAATAAAATTGGACTACCACCTACGTTGTCAAGAGGACGGCCGCCAATATAAATATCAGATAAGTAGAAACTTGTTCCGAAACTTCTGTCCATTATTAATAATGCCACACAAGAAACAAGAACAGGGAAAGATAATACACCTAAGATAGCTGTGATCAAGAACGCCCAAACTGTAAGTGGTAAGCGCGTCATGGTCATACCTTTTGTACGTAAGTTGAAAACGGTGATAATGTAATTCAAACTTCCCAATAAAGATGATACAACGAAAATGGTCATCGAGATCAACCACATGGTCATACCTAATTTAGAACCGGGTATTGCTTGAGGAACTGCTGATAAAGGTGGGTAAATTGTCCAACCTGCTGATGCCGGTCCGTCATCAATAAAACAAGACCCTAACATGATACAAGTTGATAGGAAGAAGAACCAATACGATAACATGTTCAAAAATCCAGAGGCCATATCGCGTGCTCCCACTTGATAAGGGATCAATAAATTACTGAACGTTCCGCTTAATCCACCTGTTAACACAAAGAACACCATGATGGTTCCGTGAATGGTTACCAAAGCAAGGTACATGTTGGGATCAAGTATGCCGTCCTTAGCCCACTTATCGCCAAGTAACGCATTAACGAATGCGAATTTTTCGCCCGGCCAAGCTAATTGCATACGGAAGATAACCGACATGGTCATTGCAACCACTGCCATTATAACTGCCGTAATTAAGAATTGGCGTGAGATCGTTTTATGATCCTGGCTAAACACATACTTTGTTATAAAACTCTCTTCATGATCATCATCATGATGAACATGGTCGTGATGAACCAAATGTTCTTTTTCTAATGCAGAATTTGTTACAGAGCCCATTTTATATCTATTTTATAATTATTACTTATTTACTTTCAGTTTTTACCGCTACGGTCTTAAATGATTTTTGTTTTGCTATCCATGCATCATAATCAGCTTGGGTATCCACTATCAAATTCATTTGCATGTTGAAGTGAGATGCTCCGCAGATCTTATTACATAACAAGAGGTAATCAAATTCTACAGGCTCGTCGCCAAATTTATCGCGTTGTTTATTAATGCCGGCCATCATTTGCTTCACATATGGATCTTTTCTCATTTCCATTGTGGTTTTATTAGGAATGAATTTGAACGTTGTGATCATTCCCGGTACGCAATTCATTTGGGCACGGAAATGTGGTAAGTATGCGCTATGAAGTACATCGCGTGAACGCATATATAAAACGATCTCTTTTCCAACCGGAATATGAAATTCATTTTTTACCAAAATATCATCATTGCCCAATACATCAGCAGTATCCATACCAACTGAATTACTACCGGATATTTGACGGAAATCGGTCTCACCTAACTTGCCATCTTTACCTGCGTAGCGTGCGGTCCAATCAAATTGTTTGGCGTAAAGTTCTATCACTACTTTATCAGCTTTGTCAGATTCGGACATGATCTCGTTCCAATACTTTAAACCGAAGATGATGATAAAGGCAAGTGCAAAGGCAGGAATAACTGTCCACGCTAACTCTAATTTATTATTGTGAGGAAAGAAAACAGCTTTTGTATTAGAAAGGCCCCGATATTTGAACGCGAACCAAAAAAGGAAAAAATTTGTGATAAGAAAAACAGGCACTACTATGTAATTCATGTTAGCATCCCACAAAGCATCGATCTTTAAACCATGTTCTGAAGAGGCTAAAGGCAATGCGCGCTCATTCCAACGGTTGGCTTGCCAGAAGAAGAATGCGAAGAATAGGATCATAAAAACAAGTAAGATCTTACCCATACGATCATTATCTGCGCTTGTTACTTGCCACTCCGTGGTTTTCTTTAAACCCCTGCTTAACTCGATTATCCTTAATAATTGATGCCCTGCAATTATCAGTAAAACGATGGCTAATAGAACTAGTAATTTCATTGTGTATAATTTAAGTTTTTAAATTTTCTTTTCAAATAATAATTAGGTTGTATGATGTAAAGCTTCTTGTAAGAATGGATGATTTTTCACTCTTAAAGGTGCTTTTGTTAACGCATTCAACACAACATAAATAAATAATCCAAGGAAGAAGAAGAATGTTCCAAATTCCATCCAGCTTAATCCTGTCCACGAATGACCAACTGTTCCCGGCATTACGATCATGATCACATCTAAATAGTGACCAATGAAAATAATTGTACCAACAAACATCAAGAAAAAGAAATTACGTTTACAATCGCGGCTCATTAACATGATCATTGGGAATGAGAAGTTAACGAAGAACACGGTCCACATTAATGTTTTATAACTTTCCCAACGCGTTTGGAAATAAATAACTTCCTCAGGGATATTTGCATACCATATCAACATGAATTGAGAGAAGTATAGGTATGTCCACAAAAATGAAATAGCGAACATCCATTTACCAATATCATGAATGGTACTTTCAGTTACATATTCTAAGTATCCTAATTTCTTTAACCAAATAACTAATACAGTGATGGCAACTAAAGCGCTGATCCACATTCCTGAGAATACATACCAACCCATCATTGTAGAGAACCAATGTGTATCAATACTCATGATCCAATCCCAAGTGGCAGTTGAAGAAGTTACAGCAAAAACAACCATGAACCATGCACCTAATTTCACATTTTTCCAATGGAAACTGTTGTTCACATCGATCTCTAATTTATCTGCATCCAAAGAATTCTTTCTTAGTTTCATGGTGAACCATGTCCAACCTACCATATAAAGAATAGTACGTACCCACCAAAAAACGCCGAAGTATCCGATCTTACCTGCTATTACTGCATCGTAATGTTCGCTTGTAGGATCAGCCACACCCGGTTGCATCCAATGGTAAATATGATGCGCGTGTAAGAATTGTCCCAATATGAATAACAACATCAAAAAGCTTAATCCCCAAGGTAAATACATAGCAACAGCTTCAATAACGCGTTTAATGGTTGTTGACCAACCTGCTTCAGCGGCATATTGTAAGCCTAAAAAGAAAGCGGCGCCTAAAGCTAATGCTGCAAAAAAGAAAGATCCTGCAAATACATTCGACCATGCACGAGTTCCCGCGTGGTAATGTTCTGCTTCGTTGCCTTTGTCCATCATGAACATGCAAATAATGGATACTAAGCCAAGACCCATCAAAATAAATGAGGCCATTTTGGCTTTGGATGGTATTGTAAAAATCTCTGTATTCATATTATAGTTTCGTTACGTATTAAAAATATTAATGGTGCCCTCCTGCTGCTGCGTGAGCTGTTGTTGGTGTTGCAACTGCTGCAATTTGTTTTGTGCTATCTGCTCCGCCTTTTGGTCCTTGTAATTTTTGTACATAGCATACCAATTTCCAACGTTCTTCGGTGCTTAACTGACTTGCGTGAGAACCCATAGAGTTCTTACCGTAAGTGATCGAGTGGAATATCTTTCCTTCCGGAAGATCTTTCAAAGCTCCGTCGTATGCAGGTGGAGGTCCAGGTAATTTTAAACCAACTTTTCCATCTCCGCCGCCGGTTGCACCATGACAGTGAACACAGAATTTACCAAATAGTGCTTCACCATCTTTTTCGTACATGGCGCGATGCGTCATATCTAAAGGGTTCTTCAAGTTCGCACCTGCTGCTTCGTATCCTGCTGCATTGTTTTCGTAAGTGTAAGGCATATACCCGCGTGCGATGGTTCCTTTTACAGGTAACATAGCATTTTGAAGTGTGTCGCCATCCAATACATGCCATCCGTAATTTTCTACAGATGGAGAACGGTACATATCGGGCATGTATTCCACACCCGGTGTATTTTCATCTCTCACACCACAAGAGCTTAAACCAACACATACAAGTGTAAGTGCTACACTTGCTACTGCTAATTTTATAGTTTTATAATTCATGTTCATACAAAATAGTCTATTAATGTTTTGGTTCGATCTGTAAAGTTCCTTTGAAATTCACTTCTTCAACTCCACACTCTTTTAAAATAGATTCCGCTTTTTTAGCTTGTTCCTCTTTTAATTCTAAATAGATCATGAATTTATCATCCGTTGTTCTTGGATCAGGATTTTTTGCTTTTGTGCCTGGAATTAACCAGCAACGTAACAAATACGTTAATGCCATTCCGTGAGCCGCACAAAATACGGTTGCTTCGAATGTGATCGGAATAAATGCAGGAACGGCCATATAATATGCCCATGTTGGTTTACCACCAATATCATTAGGCCAATCGCTCACCATCATGTACCACATCATTAATGTAGCCAATGATGTTCCTGTGATCCCATAAATAAAAGCACAAATTGCCATACGCGTACGTGGTAATCCAATGATCGCATCAATACCGTGAATTGGCATTGGCGTGAACACGTCGTTTATACGGATACCCGCAGCTCTTAATTTTTTACACGCTTCTAACATTGGCACCTCATCGCCAAAAATTCCGTGTATTATTTGTTTAGTTGCCATATAATTACTTTCTCTTTTATTAATTAATTATGCGTTGCTGCATGATGTGAATGCTTAGCTGAATCTAATTTTTGTTGTTGACCTGAAGATTTCAAAATTGTTTTTAATTCGGCCTGTGCAATTACAGGGAAGAAACGCGAGAACAATAAGAAGAATGTTCCGAACATACCTAAGGTACCAACAAAAATTCCAATATCGATGAACGATGGTTGGTAAGTGTTCCATGATGATGGAAGATATGTACGTAACAATGTTGGAACGATAATTACAAAACGCTCGAACCACATACCAATGTTAACTACGATAGATAAAATGAATGTTGCAAGAACAGATGTACGGATCTTTTTGATCCAGAATAATTGCGGGGATAATACGTTACAACTCATCATGATCCAATAGCTCCATGATAAAGGACCTGTTGCACGATTTAAGAATGCGTATTGTTCCCACTCTACACCTGAGTACCACGCAACAAATAATTCAGTTAAATATGCTACACCAACAATAGAACCTGTTACAATGATAACGATGTTCATGTACTCAATGTGTTTGATCCTTAAGTATGCTTCTAATTTGTAAATTTTACGAACTACTAACATCAACGTTAATACCATCGCAAAACCAGAGAATACGGCACCTGATACGAAATAAGGTGGGAAGATCGTTGTGTGCCAACCCGGTAAGATGGAGGTGGCGAAGTCCATGGATACAATAGAGTGAACCGAGAATACAAGTGGTGTTGACAAACCTGCTAAAACTAAAGATACTTCTTCGAAGCGGCTCCAGTGACGTGCACTTCCACCCCAACCAAATGAAAGTAGTAAATACATTTTCTTTTGCCATGGTTTTACGATACGATCGCGAACCATTGCAAAATCAGGAATTAAACCAATATACCAGAACACGATCGATACGGTCATATACGTTGATACCGCAAAAACGTCCCATAATAATGGTGAGTTAAAGTTAGGCCACAAACTACCAAATTGATTTGGCAAAGGGAACAACATATAATCTAACCAAGGACGACCTGTATGAAGCGTAACGAAAATGGCCGCACAAAGTACCGCGAAAATTGTCATCGCTTCTGCCGAACGGTTAATACCCATACGCCATTTTTGACGGAATAATAATAATACGGCCGAGATCAAAGTACCGGCGTGACCGATACCGATCCACCATACAAAGTTTGTGATATCCCAAGCCCAATCTGCACCGTTGTTACTTCCCCAAGAGCCGATACCTACACCAATAGTGTAAGCTAAACAACCAATTCCCCATAAAAAACACGGGCGAAAACGGTAGTCAATGTGTACCAACCTTTGGCGGCTTTACCTTCAATGGGCGCGATAATATCGTCGGAGATCTGACGATAGGTCTTATTACCTTCTATTAACGGTTCCCTTATTTCTGATTCTGCGTGCATAGTATATTATAAAATAAGTTTAAAAATTAATTACGAATGACTTTCTTCTTTGTGTTCTTCATGTTTTTCTTCATGACCTTCGTGTCCGCCTTTGTGTCCTTCTTCT
>JAHEYC010000008.1 GCA_023251775.1 Sphingobacteriaceae bacterium
ATTTATCTTTCCGGATGGGGTGGTAACATTACGTTCACAAATCAGATCAGTGGAATGCCCACAACAGGAAATGCTTTATATCCTTCAGCACCGAATGGTTTCGATTTTTATTTTATGTCACTTACTGCAAATATGTCTGCGATCATTTACGGTTCTTATTTTAGAGGTAACTGCAGCAGTGAACATGTTGATGGTGGCACTTCGCGTTTCGATAAGTCGGGAAGATTATATCAATCGATGTGCGCGGGCTGTGGAGGTAACGATGATTTTCCCGTGTCGATCAATGCATGGCCAAATGCCATCACCTCTTTTCCTCCGGGACCAAACTTAAGTTCCAACTGCAACAATGGTGTTGTTAAGTTTGATCTACAGCCAAACATCTGCTCGGCTTTTATTTCTAATACACTCACTGGCGGTTTTTGTCCGCCAATAACAACTACATTTTTTAATGCGTCTACTAATAGTACAAGTCAACAATGGTTAATACAACCAGGTAATTATACAACAACAAGTATTAATGCAACACAAACATTTAGTCTACCAGGCAATTATACTATCAGTCTCATCGTAACAAACCCCGGAAGTTGCAATTTGACTGATAGTACAAGTATTTATATCACCATTCCAAGTTGTACTGATCTGAAACAAAATGTGGCATTAATGGATGGATTGTTTGTTTATCCCAATCCTACTAAAGGAATGTTCACGCTTAGTTTAAACTCCTTTTCTTTTGATTCCGAATTAGAAATTTACAGCACTCTTGGCCAACTTATTCTAATCAAAAAAATTAACGCCAATAATACCGAGCTTGATCTTACTAAATACTCCAATGGTGTATATTACCTGAAAGTAAAAAGCGGAAATGATCAAAGGGTTATTAAGATCATTAAAGAATAGGTTTATTTCTTCTTTTGGTCCTGTCCCTACCCTCTATTATGCCCTATTTTCAAGCCTAACAGGCCGGTCCCTACCCTCCAATTCCCTCAAATAGCCAACCACTTGCCAAGGCAACCAAGCCACATCTATATTGGGGCTAATATTGTTATGGAATACCCGTTAATTTTACATCATAATATCAGAAGTAGATCATAAACCTTTTAAAAACCTACATTATGAATATCATCAACAACGAGCAAAAAATGTTAGACATTTTGTTTGCTAAAAGAAATAAAAGTTACGGCGCTTACGCCATTCGTTCGGCTTATGGAAGCACAGTATTTCGTTCATTATTCATCGTGATCTTTACCGTTGCCACAAGTGCAGGTTTAGCATTTTGGTTAAAAGAAAGTCCAATTGCGGAGGATCTTACCGGACAAGTTTTTAATAAAGACAGTGTATATGTAATTCCATTCAATCCCGATAAGCCGGATGTTGATCAACCAAAAACTGATCCTAAAACAGGCGGCAGCAAATCAACCAGTGGCAAAATTGCAACGCTGATAAAAAATGATGCATTAGATACTGCAAAACAAACTACAAATACAGCTTTCGTTCCTATTAATACAAACACTTCTACAGGTGATCCCGGACCAGGTACAACTTCACTTACAGGTGGCGGAACAAATACCAATACAAGTGGTGGTGGAACCGGTGATCCAAAAGATCCATTTGAATTAGATTCAAATCCTGAATTTGAAGGCGGACATGCTGCACTACTTGCCTTTGTAAAAAAGCATTTGGTTTATCCACCAACAGCGGTTGAGGTTGGAAAACAAGGAACACTTTACATCAAATTTGTTGTAGATGAAACCGGAAAAATATCAAACATATTATTACAAAATAATTTAGGATATGGGTTAGACGATGAAGCCATGCGCGTTGTGAAAATGATCCCAAAATTCAAATCACCCGGCAAAGTAAAAGGGCAACCCGTAAAGACATATTATCAAATTCCAATCAAGTTTAAATTAGGTTAGTGTTTAATTTTGTTGGACAAAAAGGCCGCCCTCCATTCAGGCGGCTTTTTTATTTTCTTTCCATTTTATAGCCACGAAGACACAAAGTTTTATTCGATCACCGTTATCTGTTTTTTAACCACCAAGACACGGAGACACGGTTTAGATCAAAAAAAAACCGTGCCTTGGTGTCTTGGTGTTTAAATTAAGCCTTTGTTTTTCGTTAAACACAGTTTAGAAAAAACTCCGTGGCTTAGTGCCTCCATGGCTTAAAAAATGTGTATCCTTTTGCAAATATGGTGTTATAATCAACAAACCTCTGTTTATAAGCATATGAAGCCAAACATTTACTAGTTTTCTTTAAGTGTAAATTCGTAATATAAACTAAAACATGCTTCATTTCATTTTACAAACAGGCGCGGCCGTAGTTAACATGGCCGAAAAAACCGACTCTCTTGCCGCGAGTAATATTCCAACCGGTATCACCGAGGCTGTAGGCCCCGAAGCCATTACCGAAACAAAGATCTCGCTCATCGATATGGTGATGAAAGGTTCCATTCCTATCATGGTGTCCTTAGGCATTCTCCTCTTTGTAACCATCTATATTTTGGTGGAACGTATGATGGTGCTTTCAAAAGCAAATAAAAAATTACCAACCCTTGTTGCTTCTCTCAAAGATATGATCCACAAAGGTGATATCTCTAACGCTCGTGCATTTTGCAAAAATTTAAATACACCCGAATCTCTTATGATCGAACAAGGCGTTTCGCGGGTTGGTCAACCGGTACAAGAGATCCGCGAAGCGATGAATAAAAGCGGCTCTAACGAAATAGCAAAATTAGAAAAGGGAATAAATGTATTGAACATTACAGGCCGCATTGCGCCCATGTTTGGTTTCGTTGGAACCATTATTGGTGTTATCAAGATCTTTTATGATATCTCCTTAGCAAAAACAGTTGAGATCGAAGTTATTTCCACAGGTCTTTATCAAAAAATGGTGAGCTCAGCTTCAGGTTTGGTTGTTGGTTTAATTGCCTTTGTGGCCTATCATGTGATCAATGCTCGCATCGATAAGATCGCACACCGCTTGGAAGATACACAGATCCAATTTTTGGATATGCTTAATGAGCCAAGTAAATAAATATGGAATTTTAAAAACAGATCATCTTAATAACAATGGCATTACGCAAACGACATAGAGACGCAGAAGTAAGTACAGATTCACTAAATGATATCATGTTCTTTCTCTTGCTTTTCTTTTTGATATTATCAACGATGGTGAGTCCTAATGCCATTAAAGTAAATTTACCAAATGCCAAAGGAAAGACCGAACTCGACAATAAAGTAAAACCAATTCACGTGGCCGTTTCAAAGGATCGCAAATTTTTTGTGAATAGTGTGGAAGTTGATTTTGGAACATTAGAAACTGAGATCGGAAAATTTTCTACACAACAAACCGAACCAATTGTAGTAATGCATTTGGATAAAAATCTTACCATACAAGATCAGGTAGATATTATGACCATTTGCAATAAATTAAAATGCAAAACAGTTTTGGCAACCTCGCCAAGCAATAGTAAATAACATGTACGTAAGCAGGCAAGAAGACATAAAGAACAGAACCGTTTCTGGTGCAATTTCGGCACTCATATTTGGTTTGTTGTTATTATTCTTGATCTTATTTCATTTAGTTACACCTAATCCTCCTTTTCCTTTACCCGAAGGTGGTGGCGGTGGAATGGAAATGGCATTGGGAATGGTGGATGCAGGAAATGATAATATTGATTACAATCAAATTGGTGCAGTTGCGGATGTTGTGGTGAGTGAAGAGGCAACGAAAGAAGAAATTCTTACCGATGATAAAAGTGATGTGAGCGTAAAAGAAGATCCGAAAAAAGATGATCCAAAAAAAGAAGATAAAACAGAAGTGAAAAATAATACGGTTGTAATTAAACCCGTTGTAAAAGAATTGACAGAAGCAGAAAAATTAGCATTGAAATTTAAAAAGAATACAGGTAAACAAGGCGGAGGAATTGGTGATAATGATAAAGCGGGACAACAAGGCGATCCTAACGGAAATCCAAATGGAAATGGAAATGGCGGAACAGGTGGAGGAACCGGCGGAGGAAATGGAACAGGTGATGGTCCGGGCGATGGCCCTGGTAAAGGCCCCGGCACAGGTGGTGGAATTAAATTCTCATTGACCGGAAGATCGTTTATTAAACCTCCAACCTTACCAAAAGATACTAAAGAAGAAGGAAAAGTTGTGGTGAATATCACAGTTGACAGTGAAGGAAATGTAACTGAAGCTGATCCAAACGGACGCGGTACAACAACCTCCAGCGCTTTATTAAAAGCAAAAGCACGTCAAGCCGCTATGGCAACAAAGTTCAATATTGATGGCAAAGTTCCTGAGCAACATGGAACGATCACTATCATATTTGCCTTTGAATAAAACGACATAATTAGTTTATCTTTTTTTCTTTTTCCCGTTATAAGATCATAAACAAGTCTCTCTACAAATGATCTTAACTAAACAAGAACATATTCATCATCGAACTATTTCAGGTTCTATTGCCATTCTAATGGTTGGATCTTTATTACTCTTTTTTATCCTTTATCATTTAACAACGTCTAACCCTCCTTTTCCTATTAGTTCAAACAACAACACCGAAGTTTCGTTTGCTTTGGTTGAAGCCGGCAGTGATCACATTAACTATGATCAAATTGGTGCTGCACCAACTATTGTTTCAAGTGATACTAAAGCATTTCTTGCTGATGAAAAAAGTGAATTCCGTATCAATGATCATCCACTAAAAAATGAGAACAAGCTCAGCGAAAAAAAACTTGTGCAAAAACTTGCGGAGAAATATAAAAAACGATCTTTCAAAAATAATAGTGGAATTGGCAATTATTCAGAAGCAGGACAACAAGGAGATCCAAATGGAGATCCAAACTCAAATGATCATTATAGATCTGACGGCAATAACATTAAGAATATTGAAAATCAATTTACCTTCGATCTCAAAGGAAGTATGATCGTAAAAGCACCTCATTTCCCAAAAGACACTCAAGAAGAAGGTAAAGTAGTAGTAAATATTATAGTTGATAGCGAAGGTAGCGTAAGCGATGCCCAAGCTAATGGCCGTGGCACAACTACTTCGAGTGCTATTTTAAAAGCAAAGGCCCGTCAGCTAGCTTTAGCCACTAAATTCAATGCAGATAGTAAAAATTTTGAGCGAAGAGGCTCAATTACCATTATATTTGCCTTTGAATAAAAATGACCTATCAACAAACGTTAGACTATCTTTTCTCTCGTTTGCCCATGTTCCAGCGCATAGGCGCAGTGGCTTACAAACCTAATCTTGATAATACTTATAAAATTGCTTCGTTCTTAGGAGATCCACAAAAAAAATTAAAGTTCATTCATGTCGCAGGCACTAACGGAAAAGGAAGCAGCAGTCATATGCTCGCGGCAATTTTGCAACAAGCAGGTTATAAAGTTGGATTGTACACATCGCCACACTTAATTGATTTTAGAGAACGCATTTCCATCAATGGAAAAATGATCTCCAAAGAAGTGATCGTCGATTTTGTAGAAAAATACAAAACTGAATTTGAAGAAATTGAACCAAGTTTTTTTGAGTGGACCGTTGGTTTGGCTTTTGATCATTTTGTGAAACAAGAAGTGGACGTTGCAGTAATTGAAGTTGGTTTGGGCGGACGATTAGATTCAACCAATATCATCACACCACTCGTTTCTTTGATCACCAATATTGGTTATGATCATATGAATATACTTGGAGACTCATTACAAAAAATTGCCGCCGAAAAAGCAGGCATCATCAAAGCAAAAATTCCTGTGGTGGTAAGCGAGCAGCAAAGCGATATTTATCCTGTGTTCACATCCAAAGCAAACGAACTTCGCTCACCAATTCATTTTGCCGATAAACGATTTAAGATAGCTAAACACAAACACGAGGGCGGTCTTTTAGAATGTGATGTAGTAGATAAAAAAACAAACACAACAGATACTTACAAATTGGACCTCACAGGAAAATATCAATTAAAGAATCTGCTCGGTGTTTTGAATACAGTTGATGTATTGATCGAAGAAGGATTCATCATCGAAAAAAAAGAAGTGAAAAAAGCTTTGAGTCATGTTGTAAAACTTACCAAGCTAAAAGGTCGCTGGCAAACAATTACCCAAACACCTTTGGTTATTGCCGATACCGGACATAACGAAGACGGCATTAAACAAGTGCTCGAAAATTTGGATCGCTACGAATACAAAAATTTGCACATGGTATTTGGAACCGTTAATGATAAGGATATAGATAAAATATTGCAGATGTTGCCTAACAATGCCAATTACTATTTTGTAAAAGCCTCTGTACCACGCGCTTTAGAAAGTG
This sequence comes from Sphingobacteriaceae bacterium, assembly GCA_023251775.1. Classification (GTDB taxonomy): domain Bacteria; phylum Bacteroidota; class Bacteroidia; order B-17B0; family Aurantibacillaceae; genus Aurantibacillus. Next base: position 6,311 of record JAHEYC010000008.1, read on the forward strand.
CCGAATTGCAAAAAAATGCCTCTAAATTCAAGCTAAAAGGCGAGGCCTTCCAAACGGTTGAAACGGGCCTTAAAGCCGCTAAAAAAGCCTATAAAAAGGGCGATCTTATCTTTGTGGGCGGAAGCACCTTTGTAGTGGGCGATCTGTTAAGTTCCCAATAGGAAAAACATTTGCAAATTGTAAACAAACTTATACATTTGTAGCTCTAAAATCAAAACATATGAATTTTCCTGCAGACCTAAAATACACTAAAGATCACGAGTGGATCAAAGTAGAAGGCGATAAAGCAACCATTGGCATTACCGATTTTGCTCAAAAAGAATTGGGTGATATTGTTTATGTTGATGTGAATACCATTGGCGAAACAATTGAAAAAGATGCAGTGTTTGGAACTGTGGAAGCGGTTAAAACTGTGAGCGATCTTTTTATGCCTGTAAGCGGTGAAGTATTAGAAGCAAATAAAGATATTGATAGCGCACCTGAAAGTGTGAACCAAGATCCTTACGGAAAAGGTTGGATGATAAAAATAAAATTAACCAACGCTTCGGAAGTTGCAGGCTTATTAGATGTAAATGCTTACAAAGCTTTAATTGGCGCTTAATTAAAATTAAAATAGAATTTAAAAACCCTCCGCATTTGCAGGAGGGTTTTTTTTGAATGAAAAAATTTATCCTTACATATTCTTTTTCGCTTTCTATCATTTGGGCCCTTATTATTTTGGGTTTATGTTCTATGCCCGGACAACACATTCCTTCGTTTACGTTTTTAGAAATGCTGGCCTTTGATAAATGGGTGCACGCCGGAATGTTCTTTGTATTGTGCTCACTTATTTTCTTTTACCTTTTGCAAAAAAATAGTTCTAAGAATACATTCTATGCGTTCTTTGCAATTTCAATTCTCTACGGTTGCGCTTTGGAAATAATGCAAGGTACTTTGTTCAGTCACCGCAGCGCCGATTGGAATGATGTTATAGCGAACACTGTTGGATGTATTTTTGGTTTGATATTTTATAAGAAATTATTTAATTACTTAAGTAAAATTTAGATTATTTTTTGGGCGCCTCCCCTTCGCCGTTGGAATTGCCATGCTCAGGGGCCGGGCTTTCGCCACTCGCTCTTTTTTATCTCTATGGAATTACGGATGATAAAAAAGGAGCTCAAACAATGGCTCAATCCCTGGCGCGGCAGTTTGGAAAGTTGGAACTCGAAAAACCCTATTTCTCCCTTCGCCGCGTGAGGGTCCCGATAGCTATCGGGAGTAGCGAAAATCCTTTTTGCTCCAACGTGTGTGGTGCAAAAAGATTGTAGCGAAAAGCCCGACGGCAACCGAACTTCCAGCGTTTATGGTGTAAGCGTTGCCGGCACGCCCAAATAAAAAATAAGATCTTAATGAATTAAATAGAACCTCCGGTTGCCTTACGAACTTTTTTCTTTTTCTTGTACTTCAAAATATTGGAACAACCGTTACATTTATTTTTTCTCAAAAAACATCCCTCCAGCGATATCAAAGCAAATGATAGCACTAACGAATAAGCAACAATGCGCTTGAAAGAGGTCATATTCAAATTTACAGAAAATACAGGAAGAGGGCAAATACTAATGTGTACGACTAAAACCGGGACAAGAATCACACTTATTCTTTTTGGTAGAAGAACAGCCCTGGAACACTAAAACACAGCAGATCAAGGCTGCGAAAGGGATTGAAAGGAGTTTACGGGACATAAATTAGGATACAAATATACGCTAAATAATTAGTAATTTTGGTGAACACGAAATGAACCTGGTTAACTTGTTAAGTATATAATGTTAAAAGGCAAATTTAGATACACGCTATGAAACCGCTTTACCATTTGGGTCGTTACTTTTTGTTAATGATGCGGGTTTTTAGCAAACCTGAAAAATTCTCTATCTATTTCCGTCAGATCATTTACGAAATAAATAGTCTTGGTACAGGTTCACTTGGACTCATTTCTATCATTTCTGTTTTCATGGGCGGAGTAATTACCATTCAATCTGCTTATAATTTTACGAGTCCGTTTATTCCTTTATACGCTGTTGGTTTGGGCACACGCGAATCTATCGTTCTTGAATTCTCGCCAACCATTATCAGTTTGATTTTAGCAGGAAAAGTTGGATCCAATATCGCATCCGAAATTGGCACCATGCGCATTAGCGAACAAATTGATGCGCTCGAGATCATGGGAATTAATTCGGCCAGTTATTTAATTCTTCCAAAAGTTTTGGCTGCTATGTTCATCAATCCTTTTTTGATCATCATTAGTATGTTCCTTGGTGTACTTGGCGGTTATCTTATGGGAGTTTCTACCGGCGCTTGTACATCGTACGAATATATTTACGGCATTCAATCATTCTTCATTCCTTTCAATGTTTATTATTCGCTTACAAAAACTGTTGTGTTTGCGTTCATCATCACTTCAGTATCTGCGTATCACGGATATTATACATCAGGTGGTGCATTGGAAGTTGGACAAGCAAGTACAAAATCGGTAGTGTATAACAGCATTCTTATTTTGATCGCTAATTTAATTATCACTCAAATCATGTTGGTATGATCGAATTAAAGAACCTAACCAAAAGTTTTGATGGCCGTAATGTTGTAGAGAACGTTTCATTCTCGTTTTACAAAGGCAAAACTAATTTAGTGATCGGTGAAAGCGGATCGGGAAAAACAACTTTGCTAAAAATGATGGTGGGATTGTATCAGCCAAACAATGGTTCGGTGCTTTATGATGGACGTGATTTTACCGCGTTAAGCGAACATGAAAAACAAGGTGTGCGAAAAGAAATTGGAATGTTATTCCAAGGCGGGGCACTTTTTGATTCGATGACACTTGAACAAAACGTAAAATTCCCTCTCGACATGTTCACCCAAATGACCGAAGCAGAAAAAGTGGATCGTGTGAATTTTTGTTTGGAGAAAGTAAAACTGATGGATAAAAATGCGCTCTACCCTTCTGAACTCAGCGGTGGTATGAAAAAAAGAGCAGCGCTTGCCAGAGCTATTGCTAATAGTCCTAATTATTTATTTTGCGATGAGCCTAACTCGGGCCTCGATCCAAAAACATCTATTGTTATTGATGCGCTCATTAGCGATATCACACACGAATTCAATATCACCACAGTTATTATTACACATGATATGAATAGTGTAATGGAGATCGGAGAAAATGTGATGTTCATTCACCAAGGGCAAAATTGGTGGACAGGTACAAAAGACGAGATCTTAAAAACAAACAATAAGGAACTTTACGATTTTGTTTTCGCCAGTGAGTTCATCAAAAAAGTTTACAAAGAAAAAGTTTAAGACGACGACAAAGGTTTGTCATCCAAATTACGTGTATCTAACGCATCACGTAAACCATTACCCACAAGCATAAACGATAATACAAGCACAGCGGTTGCAATACCCGGCACAATTGCCAAATACGCTTTTCCTAAAAGTATATAACCGTAATGCGCATTACTCATCTCGCCCCACGATGGTACAGGAGGTTGCGCACCAATTCCTAAAAAACTTAAACCCGCTTCAGTTAAAATTGCAGTTGCAAAATTACTTGCTGCCATTACAACCACAGGACCCATGACATTAGATAAAACGTGTCTTGTAATGATCCGCATATTTCTAAAACCTAATGCCCTACCCGCGTCAACAAATTCTTTTTCGCGAATACTTAAAATTTGACCACGCACTACACGCGCTACCTCAACCCACATGGTTAAACCCACCGCAATAAATACTTGCACAATTCCTTTTCCTAGAACTAAAGTGATGGCAATTACCAATAGTAAAGTTGGAATACTCCATACTACATTTATCAACCACATGATAGCTGCATCCACTTTGCCGCGATAATAACCTGCAACAGCCCCTAAAAATATTCCGATGAATAAAGAGATGATCACCGAAACTAATCCAACACTTAAACTAATTCGCGTTCCGATCATTAATCTACTTAGCAGATCGCGACCAATGATATCAGTTCCCAAATAATATTTTTTCTTTACAACATTGCTTTTCTCAAACTCCGCACGAAGATCTTCCACAGACTTTACGATCTTTGAAGCGTTTCCAATTTCGTAGAACGACACACTCTTTTTTAAAGTATCATATAAATACGCCTTCTTTGAATCTAAGGCGTAAATAACATCCACCAGATCATATTTTATTTTTGTTCCTGCGTTCGGACGATTACCGGTGTATTCTTCAATGATCACATTATTGTAAAAATCATAATCAAAATCGTAAATAGGAATTGTTGTGAACTCATCTTGTTTTCCAAAGACCATAGTTTCGAACCAACTGGTTTGATCGGGTTCTTGATTCTTTTTTACCCTCATCATGTCAACAACAAACCCGGGAGGTTTTGTATGCAACTCGGGTTTTTGATTATTGGCAAACGGACTTGGATCGGGCGTAATGAGATAACCTAAAATAGAAATGATGCAAGCAAAGAAGATCATGATAAGACCCAGCATCGAAAGTTTTTGCCTTTTAAATCTACGCCAAGTTTCAGCGCTTAAGGACTCAGACTTATACTCTCTATTTTTCTTTTTAAAAAACACTAATTATTTTTCCATTTAGGCTTTACAAAAACGGTTAAAACGGCAATAAGCGAAGCATAAAACGGGTAAATGAACGCCAGTAAAGCTACTTTTAATGCTCCTGTTTTAACCTTTATAAAACTGGAAGCTAAAAATACTAACAAAATGTCAATTAGCAACTTAGAAAGGATAAAAATTAGACTTAAGGCTAAATTTTGGGGGTATATTATGGCGTAAAATAAGGCAACTATCCACACAAAATTGCTTACTGTAATTATTAAGGCTGAAAGCCAATTAATTACGCTAAGGTTTCTGAAGAGCTTAGAAGCCCAGCGGATCTTTTGATGAATAAGGGACCAAAGGTGTTTTTCGGGAAAAGTGTATACAATGGCCTCTTTATTTTTTAAATAGCCTATGGTGTTGCGATGAGTTTGCTTCACTTTTTCGAGGAAAAAAATATCATCGCCCGAAGCAATGTGAAGATGACCTTCGTATGCGCCTGTAGAATAGAACAATTTTTTTGTGAAAGCTAAGTTAGCACCGTTGGATAAAAATGGCGCATTAAAATATGCCGAAGAAATTGTGAAAAGTGAAAGTATGGCCATTTCTGTTTCTTGCAATTCACTTAATGTACCATCATTATGCGCAATAGCAACCGGACAAATAATGAATTCTTTTTTTGTCGCCATCATATAATTTACGATAAAAGGAAGCCAAGAATTAGAAATGGTAAATGTATCAGCATCGCGGCAAATAATTAGTTCCGAATTACTTTGTTCGATGGCTAATTTTAAACTTTTCTTTTTTCCGAGATGTTGCTGATTTTGAATTAGGCGATGTTCTATTCCCGAATGACCTAATATTTCGGCAGCTTGTTTAAATGTATTATCTGTACTTGCATCATCCACAATAATTATTTCTAAAAATTCTTTTGGATAATGTTGCGACAGGATAGTGGCAATGCATTGCTTTATCTTTCCTTCTTCATTTCGTGCAGCAATGATAACAGAAACTTTTTGGGGCGCACTTTGAGCATTAGTATCATTCGAATGCAAAACAAAACCCGCAAATACTAAAAGTATCATTACCACATAAGCCGATATCACGAGTATAAAGATCAAGAAGCGTTCTTATTTTTAAAGGTGAATGACGATAAACTTAAATTCTCTCTCAGTAAAATAACATAGCCAACAATACTCGGAAAAACAATATTGATAAGCCAAAGCAAAACCGCAACAACTGCTAAAGCTGCATTTGATAAACCAAGATCAGAAAATACAACTAAGGCAATTGCCGTGCGCACAGCAGCCTCAATGATACTGAACATGGGAATGATAGTTGTAAATAAAAAATAAATATAAATTCCTGTTAACAGATACACATAATTTGCCTGCACATTGAACACATGCATCAATAAAATAAATTGAAACGAAAAAACAAGATAACGCACGAAGGCAAAAAAGAATAATTTCCCAAGCAAACCATTACCCCAACTTATATGCACAGCTTGGGCCGAACTATGTTTGCTAAACCGTTTATACAACCAATTCATAAGTTTGTTAATATTGAACAATGCCAAAACAAAACCTAACATTACCACGGCCGATAAAATAATGGATATTGTTTTTAGCCATTCGTCATTTGTTTGTGAGGAATTTGATCGTAACAACAAGGCCAATAAACCAAACAACACAGTAATGGATAATTGAAACATGCCATTCACAAAATGCAATACGGTAATACTAATTCTGTTCTCGGGTTTAAAAAAATGGATCTTAGCCAAAAATTCAGTTGCTCTTCCCGGCGCTAAATTCCCTACACAAATTCCCGCATAAACCGACTTCGTAGACGTTACATAATTTATTTTTTGGATCTGTGCGGTGATCAGCATCCACTTATAACTCTCGATCCCCCAATTAACCGGAAATAAAAGTATGCTTGTGGCAATGAGTAAAAGTCCCGAGCTATTGGTGAGTGCATCCACTAACAGATCCATATTCTCAACGGTCAATTCTTTTTTGATACGCCAATAAATAATGGCAAAACTGGCCACACCAATAATAAGTTTTAAAAGAATGCCTATAAGTTTATTGCTTTTCAAGATCACTTATTTGTAAATTGCGTTTGCATTGACCAAAGATAAGATAATATTAGGTATTGACCCCGGCACTATTGTTATGGGCTATGGACTCATTCATATTATTGATAATAAAATAAAACCCCTAAGTATTGGCGTTATTAAGTTAGATAAATACGATGATCATGCCTTGCGTTTAAAAAAGATATTCGAACGCATGATAGGACTTATTGACGAATACAAACCCGATGAATTAGCCATTGAAGCGCCTTTTTTTGGAAAGAATGTGCAAAGTATGCTCAAACTTGGAAGAGCCCAAGGCGTAGCCATTGCCGCAGCGCTTAGTAAAAATATTCCCATCACCGAATATTCGCCTAAAAAAATAAAAATGGCCATCACCGGAAACGGAAATGCCAGTAAGGAACAAGTTGCCGCCATGCTTAAACAAATGTTGGGAATTGATACCGAAAAACAATATTTAGATGCTACCGATGCTTTGGGCGCAGCCGTTTGTCACCACTTTCAAAATAAACCCGGCGGATCGGGCACCAAAAAAAGTTATGGGAGTTGGAAGGCTTTTGTGAATGATAATCCAAAGCGGAAGATCTGAGGATAAACACAACTTCCTTCTGCCACAGATTTCACAAATTTACGCAGATTAGGAAGCGCAGATTAATTTTTTTTATTCTTATTAAAAAATCTGTGAAAAAAATCTGCGTGAATCAGCGGAATCTGTGGCATAAAAATTCTTATTTAATATATTCGTATTCGCGTCCTTCCATGCTTTTACCATTATGCGTATTTACTTCCTTTAATAACAAACCAGTTTTTTTATCATACACAAGTGAGGTTATTACTTCATTAGATCCTTTTTTGACCATCACCATAAATTTACAATTCTCAATATCTTTTGCCGGTGCAAAAGTTTTATCATCGTTGGTAAATATTTTTTTGAAGGATGTTTCATTGTGTGGTAAACCGTAAGACTGCTCACTTTCTTCATCCATGTTCTTTACTTTTTTATCTTTTCCGAATTCGTATTGGTTGATGAGCTTTTCGTTCTTGTACACTTTTACCGAACCCGAGGTTGGTGTATCATAAATGGTCTCGCTTCTTTCGGTAACATAACCGCTTCCGGTCTTATTTTTTAAATAGTATAGATGTTTTTTTGCCGTTTTAATATTGAACACTTTTGTTAGCGTATCATTTTCCTTCACATAGATCTTATAAAAGCGTTTATCTTCATTGGCAGAATTCTTTGGATCGAAGGTGTGAACAGTTCGTTCAATGATCTCGTCCCCTTCAACCGTTATCTTCTTTATAAGTTTACCATTATCGTCGTAGTACTCTTCATCTCTTAAAATACTTTTTTCTACACCATTTATGATCAAGCGTTTTGAAAACACACTGCAATTTGTTTTTTTGTCGAATGTACACTCGCATAAAATTGGATCTTTACTTTTGCTAGCATCCACATAAACATATTCCTTATTGCATCCACCATTCTCGTCGATAAAAAAATTCTGATAATTAAGTTTGTTCCCGGTAAGATCGGTCTTGTAAACCTTTATCTCTTTTATTTTATTGGCAACTAATATATCCGGTGTTACAGGCGTAAGATCAAGTTTGCAGTTTTGAGATACTAAATTCCCATTGAGCACTGCAACGAAAATTACGAGACCTTTTATTTGAAGTTTTGTTGGCATGATAAATTAAGTACCGACTAAAGTACAATTTTCATGCCCATTTACTATTTATTGGAAAATAAAGTGTTAAATGAATAAGCTCGGCTACGCCGAGGTGATGTGTTTTGCCACGTCCCGATAGCTATCGGGATACACGAATTTCACTAATCTGCGTGTGTTCAACACAATAATATTTCAATAATCTGTGTGTACCGATCCAACACAGATTACACACAGATTACACACAGATTAGTGAAATTAATTAAACACAGATTAGTGAAATTAGTGAAATTAGTGGCTAAAAAAAACATTCGCAGCAGCGTAGCTGCGAGAAATCAGTGGCTAAAACCCTTCTCCGCCTTGGCCTTGCATTTCGCTACCGCCTCCGCCTTTTTTACCCATACGTTTGAAGATGGAGGTATCAAATTTACCAAACAAATACGTTAGCGTAAATCTTACATAGCGCGTTTCTCTTCTGCGACTCATGTCTTGGTAATAATTATTAGTTGTGATATAATACCCAAATTGTTTTGTATTGAACACATCGCTCACCGTTAAGTTGAGGATCCATTTCATTTTTATCATTTTGTTCAAACTCACATCCATAAAATATACTTCACGCGATTTTCCGTTAAGTATAGCTTTAGGTGCTTCGTAATTTCCGTTCACTTGCAATTGCAAACTCCAAGGCAAGGTATAATTCAATCCAACTTTTCCTTTATAACTCCAACCTTGCGACACTGTTTGGGGTTGGCCTTCGATGATACCGCTATTCAAATACACATAAAATACATCCACGTTTGCAGTGGTAGTAAATTTCTTTGTCCAGTTCACACGCATTGTATTCTCAAAACCATAACGCCATTGATCGCGGCCATTCGCAAATGTATTAACCGTAACACTTGGGTTACTGGCTGACTGATATAAATAATTTGAAATGGGTTGTTGGTTATAACGTACGTAAGCCGACGATAACCAATTTCCTTTTTTGAAAATGTTATTATAATTCACCTCGCTGATATTGATCAACTCCGGTTTTAAAGCGGGATTACCAATTCTATAATTCCTTGCATCGCTATACATAATGAATGGCATCGCTTGGAAAAAATTAGGACGTTCGATCTTACGACTTAAATTAAATTGGAATTCGTGTTTGCTGCCAATTTTTTTAGAAAGAAAAACCGAAGGGAAAAAAGCAAACAGCGCGTTATCTTTATTACTTGGGTAATTATAAGTGAACGATAAATTCTTATCCAATAATTTTCCGGCGTAATAGGTTTGCTCAAAACGCATTCCGCCTTGGTAACCAATGTCCCAAAATGTTTTGCCCGTGTAGGTAATGTAAGCAGCATTCACCATATCATCTATAGAATAATTGCTGCTTTGCGTGGTGTCTTTTATTAAATCACCGCTTGGATACTCTTTAACCTCAATATTATTTTCAAATGTAGATTGCTTGCGGTATAAACGAACACCTGCTTCTACCTTTTTATTATCGGCATAAGGATTCACAAAATCCAATTGAGCGGTATACATACTGTTTGATGATTTACCATGATTTTCTGAGATCGCCGGTGGTAGATCGTATTTTGCGCCAAAGATGCTGCCCGAATTATTGGTGTTGAATGTGAAAGTAGCAGGCCCGCCACCAAAGTTATAACTTACATCGGCCGTTAACTCTTTGTTTTGAGTTGGATAAGTTTTACGATAGGTTAGTTGGGCTGTATGATTTACAAATCCACCTAAGCTCACATTTTGCCGGTTTCCCCAGTTATCAATTATACCCGAATTATCTTTTGAATAAAAAGTTTGACGATCATCGCTATAAAATAAACCATTCACAAAGTTGTACGCTATCCCAATATTATTTCTGTTATTAAGATTGTAATCCATACTCATTCTTGCAAATTGAAAACGATTGCGCGATAGTGTGCTATTGTCTAATCTATAATCCAATGTATTGCCTGTAGAAAGATAATTATAATCAGTACGTTTTGTATAACCAAATGTTGTGCCTGTCATAGTAGCATTTAAAGAATACATCAACGAAAAATTAAATGGATTCTCTTTTACATTTATGTTACCGGTGGCCGAGTAACGATCTTGCGTTCCAATATTTCCCATCAACATTCCATTGTATCCGGGCTTTTTACTTTTCTTTAAAACAATATTAATGATGCCACCGGTTGCATCGGCCGCAAATTTTGCACTTGGATTCGAGATCACTTCCACACGATCAATAGCATCAGCAGGAATTTGCGCAATGGTTAATGTAGTTGGTTTTCCGTCGATATATATTTGCACGGCTTTTTCGCGAAGTGTTGCATTTCCATCGCCATCAACCGTAATAGTTGGAATATTCTTCAATACATCAATTCCCGTTCCGCCTCTTACCGAAAGATCTTTTTCTACATTATAAACTTTTCTGTCAACACTCATTTGAAATGTTGCTTTTTCGGCCACCACATCTACTTCGCCCAAAAGCTTTTCATCGATCTCCATTTTTATATTCCCAAGATCCTGCTCTAATTTTGCGGGCGCTTGTATATAAACTTTTTGCTCTTGTGTTTTATAACCAACCTGAGAAACGCGCAATCTAAATCCTCCCATGGCAGGAAGTCCTTCTAAATTAAATTCACCGTTACCTTCGGTAAATCCTCCGGCAATGGCGCTATCTTTATTATACCACAACAAAACCACTGAAGCATACTCCACAGGTTTTTTTGTTTTGGCATCAATTACTTTACCATACATACGTCCTTTAATATCTTTCATCATCTTCATCATATCTTTTTGGTTGCCACCGCCACCACCGGGCATTTGAGCAAATAAAGCATTAGAAGTAATAAGTATAAAAAGGCTAAGTATCTGTAGAGTTCTGTTCATATAAGTTTTGCTGTGCAAAGTTACCTAGTTTAGCGGCACCCTCAAAACAATTATACAAATGGCCAAAAAGGAGGTATAAAGGGGTTTTGGGGACTTTAAAAAGGTAAAAAAACGTTAAATGAAGCGCTTTATTAAGGCCGTACCAATATGTCGCCCCTAAAGGGGCTTTGTAAATTGGGTGTTTGTTTTTTTACCGATATGTCGTCCCTTCGGGACTAATATCAGAGAGCTCAGTCCGTCGTGATAACACAAATTCGTTATTGATTAAATCATTGGTTGATCAATTCGGGAACAGTCACGAAGGGACGACATATTGGTAAAACATAAATAATAGTGAAAACGGGATCAGTCCCAGAGGGACGACATATTGGTAATAATAAATGATGAGGGAAAAAAAGCCCCGTAGGGGCGACATATTGGTTATTTACTCAACGATCAATTTATCATTAGTTATCTGACCGGTGGAATTGCTTAATGAATAAAAATAAAGTCCTTTTTCCAAACCAGAATTAATTGTTTCTTCCAACGAACTTATTTTTCGCGTTAAAATTAATTGTCCCATACTGTTGTAGATCCGAATCTCATTAGCAGGATTAATTTTATCAAATTGTTTAATTGTTAGTTGATCTTTAGATGGATTAGGGAAGATAGAAATTAATCTGTCACTTTGAATTTCAGGTAAGCTTTCAATATAATCTTCAAAGTGAAGATCATCATACATAAGACCATCTTTATTTGTTTGAATATTATCGCTAATAAAGGAAAATTTATAAAGTACTGTATCATTATCCTGTATATTAAAAATAGGTCCGAGCTGAGCAATGTTTACATAGAAGTCTTTCCATCCGAATGAATTTCCCGTTAAAGTAGGCTTAGGAAACCAGAAAATAGAAGAAGAGTATGTTGTCGCCGTAATTAAATTGATCCACGTTGTACCATTGTCCGGGGAAAATTCAATTTTACCAAAGTCCGTTAGAGTGTCAGAGTTTACAAAATATTTACCAGCAAGGATAACTGTATGAGGCATAACAAATCCTTGTCCAAATGTCACATTTTTTATAAAAAAGACAGATGTATCATTAATTGGATAAGAATTTAATTTATCCGTAACAATTACATTTGATGGAGAATATGCAGCAGTAAATAAAGTCTTTTGGGGATTACCTATTTGCCATTTATTACCAGGGTAAGAAGGAATAATAACATGGTTGAAAAATGAAGGGCTCTCAAATGTTAGTGTATAATTGTCAAATAAAAATTGTGCATACGTTGAAGTCGCTATAATAAAAAATAGTAAAGTGTGTAATACTTTTTTCATTTGCATAAACATTGTCGACAACTAACTAATCAATGCCACATTCCCCTTTTTAAAAGCTTAATTGCCTTCTAATTTATCTCTTTACCACTTTTGTCAATGAAAGTATATTTATCATTGATCTTTACTCGGGCCCAGCCTCTACGTTCAAAATCAAACGAACCGATCTCGTCATATTTTGGAGGAACTATTTCAACGCCATTTTTGTCTATAAAACCTAATTTACCATTAAGCGTTACTTGCGCCCAATTGTTTAAATAAAACCCAAAAGAACCGATCTCATCATAAATAGGCTTTACCACTTCATTACCTTTTTTATTTATGAAACCAAGTTTACCTTTTACGTTTACTAAGGCCCAGTCATTTTTAATAAAACCGAACGAACCAATTTCATCATATAACGGTTTTACAACTTCCTTTCCGTCCTTATCAATAAAACCAAGTTTGCCATTAAGCTTAACCGATGCCCAATCGTTTTTGTAAAAACCAAATGATCCTATCTCCTCATAGGTTGTTTGTGAATATTGACTTGTGACACACAACAAAGTCAAAATAAGAGTTAGCGTTGCTTTCATGCTATATGTTTTAAAAATCGTTTTGTAAACGTAACAACTACCTGATCAACGTCACATTCCCCTTCATAAACTGCTCAGTACCGTCGAAACATTTTACTTTTAGGTACCAGCCAAATACACCAACGTCGGCAGGACGGCCTTTATAAACTCCATCCCAACCTACTTTTTTGTCGGAGGTGTCAAAAACTTTTTCGCCCCAGCGGTTGTACACGGCAAAATAAACTTCTTCTACTTTTATTCCGCGCACAAATAAAATATCATTTTGTCCGTCGCCGTTTGGTGTAAATGTATTTGGTATAAATGCATCACCATCTTCGCAACCTTTTAAAACTACTTCTACCAAAACATATAACATTTCCGAACATCCACCTTTAGTTGCAACCACTGTATATTGTGTTGTTCTATCGGGTGTAGCCGTTACGGTATAACCAGTTTTTGGTACAACAAATGTGCTCGGCACCCAATTTACAGTTGCACCGGGATCGCCGTAATACACCAATTGGGTTGTCCCTCCCTGCACGACACGTGTTGGTGTTGCATTAGCCGAAATAGTTGAAGCCGATAAAAAATTAACGAACACACTTGTAAGTAATAAGAACTTACAATTGTTAGAGGTTGTGATCACCACCGAATAACCCGTGCTAATTGTTGGTGTTGCAACAGGATTTGCAATATTAGTTGCGCTTAATGTTCCAACAGGTGTCCACGAATATGAAACACCACCCGTTGCTAAAAGTTGCGCGCTGCTGCCTTTACAAATTGTACTTGCACTATTAATGCTTAATGGTGGTGGAACAGGAACTAACAAAACTTGTTTACTTGTGTCGGTACAACCAAATTGATTTGAAACTGTGAGTGTGATCGTAAATGTTCCTCCGTTAGGATAAAAATGATACGGATCTTGCAAGGTACTTGTTACAACGGGTAAAGGTTGAAGATCCCAATTCCACGCTGTGATACTTGCTGTGGATGCATCGTAAAAATTTACTCCGCCACCGCAAGGATTAATACTGTAGGTAAATCCTGCATTTGGTTTTGGATTTACAATTACTGTTGTTGTAAGATCTTGCACACAAGGCGGACTTGCCCCATTATGAATAACTGTGACTGTATAGATTGTTGTGGTGGTTGGATTAGCCGCAGGAGTTGAGATGTTGGGATTGCTTAATCCCGTTGAAGGCGTCCACGAATAACTTGTTCCCCCACTTGCGGTAAGTGTTGTTACGCCGCCTTCGCAAATAAGTCCGGGAGTTACTGCAGGAGAAAAATAAAATATACTCACCGTTCGCGTGGCGATGGATGTGCAACCATTAGCGGCGAAGGTTGTGAGCGTGATCGTATAAATTCCACTCGCCGCATACGAATGCGTGGGCGATGTTAATGTTTCTGTTGGCGATGCATCTCCCCAATTCCAAATAAATGGTGTTGTACTTAAGGTGCCCGCACTATTATTTGTTGTGGCAACTGTACTTCCGCACGGCGCAAAGCTTGCCGTAAATGCGGTTGTTGGTAAAGGTAAAACGGTAATGAAAGTTACCGAACTATCTTTTACGTTACACGTTCCAGGATCGTTTATTACTAAAGAAACGGTGTACGTTCCCGGCAAGGTATACGTATATACAGGGTTTGTGACCGTAGTATTTGTTTGTCCGTTACCATAATGCCATGTAAATGTTGCGGCAGAATTTGTGGACGTATACACATTCGTAAAATTCACGGTAAGCGGCACACAACCCGTAATTGTATTTGTAGCAATGTTCGAAACAGCCACGTTCAAATTAAAATCAATTTTAAAAACACCGTTATTACAATTGGCTGCTAAGTTTGGTCCGGGCGGAAACGACGTGATCGCATTTGGCCATCCTCCGGGGGAAACAGGAAAATCATCATTCCCACCACAACCTGCACAAACCGATTGATATACTTTTCCCGTTGGATCAAAACGCGATGTTCCACCATCCACATGTTCACCGCTGCAGTTTCCGCCAAAATAGGTTGCGTAAACTAATGTTGACATGTTCGATGATAATGCCATCAAATAAAAATCGTAACCATTCGGAACAGTTTGATATAATGCATTGGTAGTAGTTGGCATTCCGTTCAACAAAACTGTATTGGTAATATTTCCTCCCCAACCCGAAATATAAATATTGCCGCAATTGTCAACAGAAAATGCAGAAGGTGAAATATCAATACTTGGTTGACTGCTTCCAATTACGGTTGAACGATTGATATTGTTGAGTTGATTATCAAATCGCGCAATGAATTGATGAGAGTTTGCATTGCTATACACCGGACCAATGATCGGCATATTACCTTGCGATTGCCCGAACACATAAATATTATAGTTCTTATCTCTTTGAACAAAATACGATTGATCGTAACTGTTAGTACCAACATAGGTACCTTTTAATATCCCGCTTCCGTTAGAATTTATTTTTACAATATAACCATCGGCTTTTCCACCATTGTAAGCCGTATTATAACAACCCGCTTGCGTAGGGAAATCGGTACTAAATGTTCCTCCGGTTACATAGGTATGCATTGAATCTGTTACAATTAATGAATACCCTGCATCGTTCAAAGCACCGCCCAAATAACTCGACCAAACTAAATTTGTAAGTGAGGGATCAAATTTAAACACAACAGCATCTTGTTTTCCCCCAAGAGAATTATCAAATGCGCTGGCTGTTACCGGAAAATTGGAAGAACGTGTAGAACTTGCCACGTAAACATTTCCTAATTTATCTAATTGAATTTCTCCTCTAAACTGATCGCCGTAATTCCATTGCAATGAATCAGGTTTGTATTCGGTTAATGCAAATGGTGTAATATTTAAAACCGGACAAGCAGATGTAGAAAGTCCTGTGTAATTTACCAAGGCATTCACATGATTTACACCATCGTTATCATTTCCGCCAATATAAGTTGAAGCTAATAATTGAGAACCTGCCGCATTGAACTTACAAACATAAATATCTGTTCCATTTGCAAATGCTGTTCCGTTGAACACGAACGATAAATTATTTCCGCCATTAAATGTATTATCGAATGTTGTTGGAGGAGTTGGAAAATTGGAAGAACCTGTTGATCCGTATAAATATAATTCGTTGCTCGAGTTCACGATCAAACTACTTATCACTTCGCTTCCGTTACCACCTAAGTATGTTGAATAGATCTGCGCTGTTCCAATAGAATTAAATTTTGTGATCACCACGTCGGTTCCTCCGGCAGGGCCCGCAAATACGTTGGAGTAAGCACCGGCTGTTGTTGGATATCCTAAATTAAAAACGGTTCCTCCTGTGTAAAAATTTCCTTGAGGATCGTAGGTTGCTGTCATACCAAAATTATCGGCGGTGCTTCCGCTTTGCGCTGCAAAAACCAAAGTAGGATCTATCACCAAAGGTTTATTGATATCATAGGGACCTGCAATTTCAAATGTCACAAGATCTCCCGAAACTTTAAATACGCAAGGGATAGACACCGTTCCGGTTCCTATTTGCTGATAGGCCACCGGTTTTTCTTCGATCACACTTCCAATACTTGTTTCAATAATTAATTTTCCGTCTTTTACTTTTAGTGACTTTGCACCTGTATATTTTAATTGAATTGTTTTATAGTCAGCACCAGGCTTCACATAAAAATTATATTTCAGTTGTTTTTCGTTGGTTAAAAATTCAAAATCAATATTGGGATATACATTTGGATATACAACGCGTTTAAAATTCAACACTCCCGATTTCCATTTTGTTCTATCAGATCCAATAAAATAATTTTCGTAATACGGTAATTGATCGGTGGCTCTGTGCGAAATAGTTTTTGCGCATCCCACAAATTCCATTTGGTACATATGTCCTTTTACCGTTGCATCTCCTCCATTCAATCCAATTCCACCCGTGTGAAATGTTTTGAATTTTTGATAATCAAAAAGGAAATATGTGAGACGATCTTTTTCGAGGTAAATATTCCCGCTGCTCATCCTCACCATATAGTTCACTTGACTTTCCCATTGGCCTTTATTTTCGGTAAATCGTAAGCCCGACTGAGCTTTTGGGGTCATTATTCGTTTTTGGGGAAAAACCGCCAAAGCTAACAGGGTAAATATCAATAGTAAAGCAGATCTGCTCATCAAATCAAATATACAAACAAAAGGTAGTTTTTGCAATACGCAGGCCCATTAAACTTATTTTGTTAAATTTGCAGCCTCATGGCAAATATAGTAGCGATAGTTGGGAGGCCAAACGTAGGAAAATCAACCCTTTTTAACCGTATCACCGAAACTCGTCAGGCAATTGTTGACGAAATTGCGGGTGTTACGCGCGACAGGCATTACGGTAAAGCCGAATGGGGCGGTATTGAATTTAGTTTAGTTGATACCGGCGGATATATAAAAGGCAGCGAAGATATTTTTGAGAGTGAGATCCGCAAACAAGTTACTATTGCCATTGAAGAATGTTCCTTAGTTTTATTTGTGGTGGATGTTGCTGTTGGAATTACACCTTACGATAAAGAAGTTGCAGAAATTGTTCGCAAGAGTAAAAAGAAAGTTCTACTCATTGCCAATAAAGCCGATAATTTTGAACGCAATGCAGATGCTGCCGAATTTTACAAATTTGGTTTGGGTGAAGTGTTTCCTGTTTCTGCAGTTTCGGGCGCAGGCACCGGTGATCTGTTGGATGCATTAGTTGCGAATTTACCAAAGGAAGAGGGTGCGTTGAATGATGTGGATATTCCTAAGATCGCCATTGTTGGAAGACCTAATGTGGGGAAATCTTCTTTTGTAAATGCACTATTAGAAGAGAACAGAAATATGGTAACGCCCATTGCAGGAACAACGCGCGATACCATTCATACACGTTTCACAAAATTTAATTACGATTTTTGGTTGGTAGATACTGCAGGAATGCGTCGCAAAGCAAAAGTGCAAGAAGATCTTGAATTTTACAGTGTGATGCGTACCATTAATGCCATTGAGAATTGCGATGTTTGCGTATTGATGTTAGATGCAGAAAATGGTGTTCAGGCGCAAGACCTAAGTATTTTAAGTATCGTCGAAAAAAATCGCAAGGGATTAGTGATCGTTGTGAATAAATGGGACTTGATAGAAAAAGAAACGCAAACTGCAAAAGAATACGAAGATAAAATTCGCGAACGCATTGCGCCTTTTAGAGATATTCCAATTGTATTTACATCTGTTATCGAAAAACAACGCTTATTAAAAGTAGTTGAAACTGCTATGACCGTTTACGCTAACAAAACTCGCCACATTCCTACACGCGAATTAAATGATTTCTTTTTACCCTTACTTGCTTCTCACGCACCTCCTCCTGTGAAAGGAAAATTTGTGAAAGTTAAATACGTAACACAATTAAAAGGCGAAGCTTTATTTTTATTCTACGCCAATTTACCTCAATACGTCACCGAATCGTACAAACGCTTTATCGAAAACAAATTGCGCCAACAATGGGACTTCAACGGCGTTCCTTGCGTAATTTCTTTTAGGAAGAAGGTTTGATCTCGCTTTTTTGCCACGAATTTCACTAATTAACACTAATCTGTGTTTATAAAAATTACACTAAACTGGGTGTAAACTGTGTTTGATCGATACACACAGATTAGTGAAATCTAATTACATATAGATCAGTGAAAATTCGTGTAATTAGTGGCTAAAAAAATCCACAGAGCAGCGAAGCTGCGATATCAATTCATCGAAGGGTCGTTTGCGATCTCGCCGAAAATTCTATAGGTTTTTCTTTCGCGCGCAAGTTCATTTGCCCACAGGGTATTTGTTGTAGAAGAAAGAATGATACTTGGATCAGCATCTTTTACGAACCAGGAACCTTTTGCAATTTCATCTTCTAACTGATCTTTATCCCAACCGCTGTAACCAACAAAAAATCGCACATCATTCTCGCTCACATTTTCATGATCCACTTGGTAAAGCAATTCATTAAAATCTCCACCGAAATATAAATTATCCTGTACGTGAAATGAATTTGGGATCTTTTCCCCAAGCGTGTGCAAAAAGAACAATTGATTTTTTGCTACCGGTCCGCCCTCAAAAATAGGTAAATTCCCATTTTGAACCTGAGGCCTTACATCGCGTAATTTGAATTGCGTTTTAAAATTAAGCACAAATCCCACCACGCTCTCTTGCTCGTATTGAGAAATATAGATCACCGAACGGTTAAAAAAACCATCGTTCAATAAGGGATGCGCTATGAGGACCTTTCCCAGCATGTTGTAAAATTATTCCTTTTTTATGGAATATTGCATATGTATCGTACATTTGTTATATGGACCATTTACGGGAGCAAATACTTAAACTGCGTGAGGATTTCACAAAGGGTACTTTAAATGAGGGCGATGTAAATAAAAGCCCGGCTCTGCAATTCGAAAAATGGCTCAACCAGGCATTAGAAGCCTCGGTTCCCGAAATTCAAGCAATGACATTGAATACTGTTTCGCCGGAAGGAAAACCTGCCTCGCGGGTTGTTTACCTAAGGGAATTTGAAAATGATCAATTCTGGTTCTACGGAAATTACAATTCAAAAAAAGCAAAGCATATGGAAAAAAATCCTAATGTGGCTTTGAGTTTTTTTTGGCCCGATCTGCAACGACAAATACGAATTGAAGGAACTGTTATTAAATGTCACCCAAGTAATAGCGATGCCTATTTTAACGGTCGTCCTTACGAATCAAAAATTGGCGCCTGGGCAAGTAACCAAAGTGGAGAATTATCTTCACGCGAAGAATTGATAGCGAAAGTTGAAGAATTAAAAAATAAATATTCCGAAAAAGATATTAAGCGTCCCGATTTTTGGGGCGGATGGATAGTACAAGCCAATTATTATGAATTTTGGCAAGGACGCAAAAGCCGTTTGCATGATAGGATAGTTTATGTCAACGAAAATAATACCTGGAAAATAAAAAGGTTAGCGCCTTAGGTCCACTTGTCAGTTCTCGATACAATTTTTGCAAGAGGCAGGCAAAAATCACTCGAACTGACAAAGAGCACCAAAGCCTTCGCCCTGCCCCTGTCATTTCGAGTGAAAAAATGCGCCTCTTTTCATTTTTTTGTATCGAGAAATGACCTGGAAAATTCAAATCCGTCTCATAAAATCTTATATTTACACCTCGTATGACAAAAGCCGAAAAAATAAAAAACTTCGATCCCAATAGCATTGGACAAAAAAAGTCGGGCATGTTTGGTTTACCATTTGACTTAGACGAATGCGAAACTGTTTTAATTCCTATTCCCTGGGAAGTAACTGTAAGTTATGGTGGTGGAACTGCTAATGGACCAAAAGCCATTTACGAAGCGAGTTATCAAGTTGATCTTTTAGATCCTTTAGTAAAAGACTCTTGGAAATTAGGAATTGGAATGGATGAGGCCAACAAAACCATTCGCAGCAAAAGTAATGTACTTCGCAAAAAAGCAGAAGAGTGTATTGATGCTTTAGCAAGTGGAAAAACCTACGAGAAAAATAAAAAATTAGCAACTAATGCCAAACAAATTCATGAAGGTTGTTTATGGTTAAATAAAACCGTGAAAGAACGTTGTCTGCATTTTTTAAATAAAAATAAGATAGTTGGATTAATTGGTGGCGATCACTCTACTCCATTAGGAATGATGCAAGCCTTGGCGGAAAAACACGAGAGCTTTGCTATTTTACAATTGGATGCGCATGCCGATCTTAGAAATGCTTACGAAGGTTTTGAATTCAGTCATGCCTCCATAATGACGAATGCTTTAAAAATAAAACAAGTCAGTAAATTAGTGCAAGTTGGTATTCGTGATCTTTGCCAAGAGGAATTAGATACAATTAACAATAGCAACGGACGCGTAAAAACATTTTTCGATAGAGATATTAAACATACCTTGTATCGCGGAGATAGTTGGGATAGAATTTGCAATCGCATTGTGAATGAATTGCCCGATAAAATTTATTTAAGTTTTGATATTGATGCTTTGGATCCGAAATTATGTCCGAATACAGGGACACCGGTTGCCGGAGGTTTTGAAACGGAAGAAATTTTATTTTTATTAGAAAAAGTGGTGAAAAGCGGAAAAACCATTATTTCATTTGACATTAACGAAGTAACGCCTTCAAAAAAAAACGATTGGGATGCCAATGTAGCCGCTCGACTTTTATTCCGCATAAGTAATTTAGTTGCTTTAAGTCAAAAACGTATTGGGTAGATTAATAGATATTATAAAATGGAAGTCATGCTTCGACTACGCTCAGCAAGACCGTGCCGGCCAGGCCAGTCACCCTGAGCCTTTCGGCGCCGCTCAAGATAAACTCCGTCGAAGGGCGACTTCCATACTTTTCATTTTTATTTTATTAATTAACCTCTCCTTAGCCGCCAAACTAAAACCCGGAACTTACCGAGCGGTTTTGGTTTTAGACACGATCAATAAAATAGAACTCCCTTTTAATTTCGACGTTGTAAAGAAAGGTAAAAAGGTACAGATCATCATTCGTAATGCCGAAGAAAAAATTATTGTTGACGAAATAACAATCAAAGGCGATTCGGTAAATTTTAAAATGCCGGTGTTCGATACTGAATTCAGAACAAAATTAATTGATGGTAATTTACAAGGTGTTTGGATAAACCATTACCGAAAAGAAAAAAACATCCTGCCATTTAAAGCGGAATTCAATAACACAAATCGTTTTCCTTTTGTGCCCGGAAAACAAAATCCTTATTTTGAAGGCAGATGGGAAACAACGTTCAGTCCCGGCAAAGCAGATAGCAGTAAAGCCATTGGTGTTTTTAACCATATGGAACAAACCGATTATATGCATGCCACTTTTTTAACCGAGACAGGCGATTACCGCTTTTTAGAAGGAATGAAAGTGGTGAACAAATTATATTTATCGTGTTTTGATGGTTCACATGCGTTCTTATTTATTGCAGAATATAAAGATGATAAACTAACCGGTACATTTTATAGCGGGGCTCATTGGAAAGAAGATTGGATAGCAGTGAAGAATGAAAAATTTAAATTGCGAGAGGCCGATGAAATTACAACCGTAAAAAACACCAATGAGAAATTGAATTTTACCTTTCCTAATTTAGAAGGAAAAAAAGTTTCCTTAACAGACAAAAAATTTGAGAACAAACCTGTTATCATTCAGATCACCGGAAGTTGGTGTCCGAATTGCATGGATGAAAGTTCATATTTGAGCGGAGTGTACAAACAATTTAAAGGACAGGGATTAGAAATAATTGCCTTGTGTTTTGAAAAAACGGCAGATTTTGAGATCTCCAAAAAACAAGTAACGCGTGTAAAAAATAAATTCGATCTGCAATACGAAATGCTTATTACGCAATTAACAGGAAGTGCTAAAGCAAGCGAAACATTTCCGGCATTGAATAAGATCTCGGCTTTTCCTACAACCATCTTTTTAAATAAACAACACGACATTGTAAAGATCCACACAGGATTTAGCGGTCCTGCCACAGGAAATGACTATATTGCATTAAAACAAAGAACGGAAGCACTCGTTAACCAATTACTAAAACAATAATGTTCACAGGGATCATAGAAACATTGGCAAAAGTAGAAGGCATTGCAAAAGAAAATAGCAATGTACATTTTACATTTTCTTCTTCTATAACAAGTGAAATAAAAATCGATCAAAGCGTTTCCCACAACGGTGTTTGTTTAACGGTTGTAAAAATTGATGGAAATAATTATACCGTTACTGCTATTGACGAAACTTTAAAGCGTACAAATCTTAGTGATTTAAAAATCGGTGATCTTGTAAATTTAGAACGCTGCATGCCTGCCAACGGACGTTTTGACGGACACATAGTTCAAGGCCATATTGACACAACTGCTGTTTGTACAAAAGTTACAGATATAAAAGGAAGCTGGGAATTTGAATTTGAACATGAAGTTTCAAAACAAAACATTACCGTTGAAAAAGGAAGTATTACAATTAATGGTGTAAGTTTAACTGTGGTGAAGTCAACAGATAGATCGTTTTCGGTTTGCATTATCCCTTACACATTCGAGCATACCAATTTCAAAAGCATAAAACCCGGGACCAAAGTAAATTTGGAATTTGATATTGTTGGCAAGTATGTGAGTAAGTTGATGGGTCTACAGTAGTCTTTCAGTTCTATATTATTTTCGTTACATTTACCTATGCGCAATATTATTCCATTCATATTTTTAATGACCCTTTCCATTACAGGAACCTCTCAAGCCCAAACATTCGAGGTGATCGGTGTTGACACGCTCAATAAAATTGATATGCATAATCAAAGAGTCGGGAAATGGGTAATCAGAGGAAAACATCAATTAACGAAAATAAAAGGTGGCTATCAATCTGAATCAAAAATTGAAGAGGGAATGTATATAAATAACAGAAAGAACGGCCTTTGGATAGAATATTACCGTAATGGCAAAGAAAGAAGCAAACTTACTTACGTTAATGGTGTTTTAGATGGTGATGCTATTTTTTATAACACAGACGGGAAAATTCTTAAAGAAGGTAAATTCAAAGGAAATAAGTGGGTTAACTGATCTAGTAAAAGATATTCTCATTGCCCCCCACATTAACGTAAAATTTCGCAGGTCTTATTTTTTGATCTTTACCATATAAGTATTGATTTCCTTTCTCATCCAACATTGGAATATGGCAATTTTTATTTTTGATCAAACATTTTGGTAAAAAGCGCATATCGTGAATTATTTTATTTTGAACTGCGTTTCTCACTTGCTCGGCATCAACTCCAATATTTGCTTGAGCGTTTTGTCCGTAACCAACATAATATTTCACTTGCGCACTTAAAAGTCCGTGCGAATAATTTTGATACACACTTCCCACCGTATCCATATAACATCCAAATCTAAAATGCGGATCCCTACTCGGAGTTTGAAATCCCATTTTGCCTGTCCACAAACTGCAATTAATAGCCGCTTGAAATAAACTGTCTTGTTGATATTGAATTAAAAATGCTGCTGTTCTAAAACGATCCTGCGATGGCGGTGCCCAAAGATCATTTTCATTGAGTAAAGTTATCTTGTCAAATTGCAATGCAATAATTCCGGTTCGTTGCGAAGTTTTAATTTTATTCCAATAGGCATTGTACGAATACGCCACACAATATTTATAACCAGTTTGATTGGAAACCGAATTGTAAAAAGGATTATACCACGTGTTTTGTTTTCCATAACCGTAAAGCACTCCTAAAGATGTTGTGATCTCTCCATGTTTTTTCCGTGGACCTAAATTCCTGAAATTAAAATAAAAGCGTGTTTCGGCATTTGCTTGAAAGTGATCGTTAACATAAGCTGCATTTAATACCACGCCTACTCTTTGGAAATGTGTGCCCAATGAAATGTTGAGTCCGGCATTTATTCCGAAAGACTGATAACGGTTAGGGATGTCTTGGGAGAAAGAGAAAATTGAAAAATAAAAAAATAGAATTAATGAGGCTGCCCTTCGACTACGCTCAGGGTGACAAGGCCTACCAGAAAGGCTCTGCACCACCGTGTCACCTTGAGTCTTTCGACTTAGCTCAAGATGAACTCCGTCGAAAGGCGACTTTCCAATTTTATTTCCTATAATATTCCTCAAGCGCTTTAATTAAAACAGCCGTAGTTAAATTTAAGCCATTTATTTTAATATCGGCCTGATCGTAAAATTTAGAGCGCTCTTTTATCTTGGTTTTAATAAAGCTTAACACTTCTGTTTCGTTCATGTCCTTTAACATAGGACGTTTATTTCGTGAACGCAATAAACGTTGTCGTAAAACATTTTCATGCGTTTCAAGGTAAACCACCAAGCCATTCTTCTTTACCAACTTAATGTTATCATTAAAACATACGGCGCCTCCGCCTAAGGAAATAATAACGGGCTCTTTTTTTTCGGCAATAACTTCTTTTATTGCTTCTGTTTCTTGATCGCGAAAAAATTGCTCTCCAAAATTCTCAAAGATCTCTTGAATGGTTTTGTTTAGTTTTCGAGTGATGTAAACATCAAGATCTACATACTCCGCATTTAATGCCTTTGCTAATTTACGGCCATGTGTGCTTTTGCCACTGCCCATAAACCCGGTGAAAAATATATGTTGAGAGAGTTTCAATTTCGAATCTTTAGCCACTAATTTCACGAATTAGCACTAATCTAAACGTAGCATAACAAACACAGATTAGTGAAATTAGTGTAATTCGTGGCTATTTATGAGATTGTGCAAATTCCTTTGCAAAGTACGTCAAGATAATATCCGCACCTGCGCGCTTGATGCTTAATAAAATTTCATCACGCACGCGTTTTTCGTCTATCCAACCTTTTGCGCCTGCTGCTTTTACCATTGCGTATTCACCGCTTACATTGTATGCTGCAATTGGCAATGGAAAATTATCTTTTAATTGTTTGATCACATCCAAATAACTCAAGGCAGGTTTTACCATTAAAAAATCTGCGCCTTCGCTCATGTCTAATTCAGCTTCTATCAATGCTTCTTTCACATTAGCGGGATTCATTTGATACGTTTTTTTATCTCCGAATTTTGGAGCACTGTCTAAGGCATCTCTAAACGGTCCGTAAAATGCACTTGCGTATTTTGCTGTGTAACTCATAATGGAAACATCTATAAATCCATTTTCATCTAAGGCATCGCGAATAGCGCCCACTCTTCCGTCCATCATATCACTCGGACCAATAATATCCGCGCCGGCTTCTGCTTGTATTAAAGCCATTTTTGCTAAAATATCTAATGTTTCATCATTCAATATCTTTCCGTCCTTCACCAATCCATCATGTCCATCGCTGCTGTATGGATCCATGGCAACATCGGTCATAACTATTGCTTCTGGAAAATTTTTCTTTATTAATTTAATTGTAGAAGGATACAATCCCTTTTTATTAAAACTCTCACTCGCTTTTTTGTCTTTAAGTTTATTGTCGATCGACGGGAAAATACAAAACGTATTCAATCCTAATTTCAAGCACGATTCAATTTCTTTCAATAAAAGATCAGAACTCAAACGGTTTATGCCGGGCATTGACTTTACTTCCGACTTCTTATTTTTTCCTTCAATTAAAAATAAAGGCAAAATAAGATCGTTGGTAGTAACCCAAGTTTCTTGCACCATATTTCTAATGGCTGAACTTTTTCTATTTCTTCGCGGACGATGTTGCATAATTTAGAGAGGTAAATTTACGAAATTAATTCCATTTTTTGCTTTGTCATTATTGTGTCATTCCATAGCGTTTTTCATACGCAGCATTGCCTTGCAGACCGCCACTGTGAACGATCAGGAGTTTCTTGTTCTCAGGTATCAGTCCTTTATTAATTAGGTCGTAAACAGCATAAAAAAGTTTGCTTGTGTACACATGATCCAAAGGGATCTTGTATTCATTCTCAAAATTTCGTTTAAAGTCCAAGAGTTCTTGCGTGTGTTTTGCATAACCTCCAAAATGATAATCATTCAAAATTGTTGAGTGATCTACTTTTCCGCTTGAATACGGTTTTATCTTTTCGAAATTAAATTTTGAAGCATTTGCATTTACATCATCTATCAATTGATTCTCTCCCTTTAAAACTGAAATGCCAATAATTTTTTGATCCTTCTTAGCTGATGATAAAATTCCAGTATACGTACACGATGTTCCGCATGCGCAAAAGATGTGATCGTAAAATGGCACCTCATCCAAAATTTCCATGCAACCTTTTATGCCTTCATCATTGTTTCCGCCTTCGGGGATCAAATAAAAATCACCAAATTCTTTTTTAAGATCAGTTACTAATTCTTGTTCCGTTTTGGTTTTGTATAATTCTCGTGAAACAAAATGCAAATGCATACCCAGTTGTTTTGCAAATTGTAACGTCGGAGAATTTTCAATACTACTTTCTTCTCCCCGAATAACACCAACGCATTTTAGCTTTTGTTCGTGACAATAAGACGCCGTTGCGTAAATGTGATTGGAATGCGCACCGCCGAAAGTAAGGATGGTCGCACTTCGACTACGCTCAGTGTGACCGTCGGGCAGTAATGCTCGGTCAGGCTGAGCGTAGTCGAAGCCCTGACTTTCCATAGCCTTTTGAATATTATACTTTAACTTAAAATATTTATTGCCTCCATAAAATGGATGGATCAGATCAAGACGTAAAACATCGATGGGGAAGTTTTTGTAAGGAGGGAGATGTTGGATCTGTTTTATCATAATTAAAGATGAAGTACGAGCGACGAATGACGAAGTACGAATCTAAACGCAGATTCGTCACTCGAACTTCGTACTTCATTAAGAATTCTCCTCCCAAATATTCACCAAATGAACTATCGTCTCTACTGCTTTTTGCATATCCTGCACACTCACCCACTCTTGTTTGCTGTGAAATGCATGTTCGCCTGCGAAAATATTCGGACAAGGCAATCCCATGAACGATAAACGCGAACCATCGGTTCCTCCACGAATGCTTGATAACACAGGCGTAACGCCGGTGCGCTTAATTGCTTCCATGGCATAATTCACAACTTCAGGATGTTTATCCAACACTTCTTTCATGTTGCGGTATTGTTGCGTTACTTTAAATTCATAACTGCATTTGTTGTACTTAGTTAATACTTGCGTGGCAATTTGCCGTAATTCTTCTTCTAACGTATGCAAAGTTGGATTATCAAACGCGCGGATGATCCATTTAATTTCTACTTGTTCCAAACCACCACTAATAGATGTTGGATGCATAAAGGGTTCCATTTTTTCGGTGGTCTCAGGTGTTTTATGAGACGGGATCTTACTTATAATTTCTCCTGCAATTTTAATGGCATGTTGCATTTTATCCTTTGCAAAACCGGGATGCGTTGGAAATCCCTTTATAATTAAACTAACTCCATCCGCACTAAATGTTTCATTTTCTAAATGCCCAACGGTTTCTCCATCCATGGTATAACCAAATTTGGCATTCAATTTTTTTATATCCACTCTATCAGCGCCTCTTCCAATTTCTTCGTCGGGTGTAAATAAAATTCTTACATCGCCATGTTTTACTTCCGGGTGATTCACTAAATAATGAACGGCATCCATAATTTCTGCAACACCGGCTTTATTATCTGCGCCCAATAAAGTAGTACCATCAGCAGTTACAATATCATTTCCAACTTGCGCTTTTAATGCAGGATGTTCTGAGAATTTAATTATTTGCGTTTTATCAACGGGTAATACAATATCTTTTCCATCGTATTTTTTATGGATCACCGGATTTACATTTGTTCCTGTGCAATCGGGTGCTGTATCCATATGTGAACAAAAACAAATTGTAGGAACTTTTTTTGTTGTGTTAGATGGAAGCGTTGCATAAATATATCCATGCTCATCCATGGCCGCATCTTTTATGCCAATGGCTTTTAATTCTTCCACTAAAAGGTTTCCTAAGTTCTTTTGCTTTTCGGTACTCGGACAAGTTGAAGATAGAGGATCACTTTGCGTATCAATTTTGACATAACGCACAAAACGATCGGTAACTGTAAAATTGTATTTTGAAAAATCCATAGCTTTGAAATTTAACCTTAAAGTATTTAAAATATCAATAGATCCCTTAATTGTTGCAATAATAAATCAAATATTTTATATTTGTTAATCAGACACTTGGGTTTATAAGAATTTTTTACCCAACTCTGAATGCTTTAAATACGTAAATTGAAAAATACCTGCTTGAAAAAGCATTTTGATTATACTCTAAAGTACAAATGAAAAATAACCTAAATAAAATAATATCCCTTGTTTATTTATTTACCGGATCCTCATTTGCCCAAATATCTAGTTTACATCCACATGATACAGGAATTCAAAATCATCCATTAGTGTTATTCGCAGAAATGTTCGAGCAATCATCCATTCCAACAATGACCTCGGCAAATTGGAACGCTATATCAAGCGTTACTTCGAATATACTTTTTGATGCGTCCGTACCTCCAGGAAGTTTGGGAACTCAATCATTAAGATTAAAGACCATAGAAACGGGAACCACTTCTAACGAACCTGACGAAGACACTTACATCTACAAAAAACTAAACTCAAATATTAATGACTCTGTTTTTGTGCGGTTTTATATTAAATATGATAATGCCACGTGCTTTCATCACTCCGGCGTTTGGATGGGGGGAAAAAATCCTCCTTCAAATACTCCGGGAAATCAAGCCGGTGTTGCGCCCTTAGGAAATCAGGCGTTTCATGTTGGCGCGGAAGTAAGAGGGGCTGTGAACTCTGGTTCTGTGTCAACAGCCACCTTTGGGTTTTATAATTACTGGATGAATATGCATGCTAGTTCGCAAACAAATACCGCAACAAGTCAACCCTATTATTGGGGCAATGAATTCTTTAATTCAACAAGCAATGATGATCTTAATACGAGTAATTGGAATTGCATTGAAGTGATGGTAAAATTAAATAATCCGGTGACCGCTTACAACGGGGAATTAGCATTATGGGTAAATGGAATTAAGATCTCACATTACGGATATCAATTTCCAAATGGAACATGGAACTATTCGCAATTTACTGAAGGCGCAGGTACACCTTTTGAAGGTTATCAATGGCGAAATAGTTCGGCATTGGGCTTTAATTATTTGTGGCTAAAAAATTATGCGACAAATTTTAATGTGATGGGACATGTTGGTAATACCTATATTGATCATTTAGTTGTTGCTAAAGGATATATTGGACCAATTGCCCTATCTACAGATTTAAAAGAATCATCGGAAGTTAAAAACACTCTTAAACTGTTTCCAAATCCAACTAACCAACTATTAAATTTCTCAGAAGTAGTAAACGGTTATGAGGTTTACGATATGATCGGCAAAAAAATAATGTCGCAAAAATTACCATCAAAAAATCTTTCAACAGAAAATTTAGTTGAAGGAGTTTACATTATTCACGCAAACAATATGGCTATAAAATTTGTAGTGAAACATTAAAATACCTGATCTAGTATAAAGAAAAATCTTAAGCAACCTTCAACTGACTCAACTTCGCCGTTTTTAATTTATCCTGGGCGTATTCCAAGGTAATGGTAAAGGTTTTAGGAGCCTTTTCTTCACTTGGTAATTCAAACATGATGTCGGTCATGATAGCCTCGCAAATTCCGCGTAAACCACGAGCGCCTAATTTAAATTCAATGGCTTTATCTACGATCAATTCCAAAACATCATCATCAAATTCAAGTTTTACGCCTTCCATTTTAAATAAATGTTTGTATTGTTTTGTAAGGGCGTTCTTTGGTTCGGTTAAAATTTGACGTAAAGCACTGCGATCTAAAGGACGTAAATACGTTAACACAGGCAAACGTCCAATTAATTCGGGGATTAAACCGAATGCTTTTAAATCTTGAGGAGAAACATATTGCAATAAATTTCCTTTATCAATTTCTTCTTTCACAACTGATGCTGAATATCCAACCGCTTGTGTATTTAATCGCTGTGCAATTTTTTTATCAATACCATCAAATGCACCGCCGCAGATAAATAAAATATTTTTTGTGTTCACGGCTATCATTTTTGCATCAGGATGTTTACGTCCACCTTGCGGCGGAACATTTACAACTGTTCCTTCTAATAATTTCAACATGGCTTGTTGCACACCTTCACCGCTCACATCACGCGTAATACTTGGGTTATCGCTCTTGCGCGCAATTTTATCTATCTCATCAATAAATACAATTCCTTTTTCTGCTGCTTCTACATTATAATCGGCGGCTTGTAATAAACGCGTTAAAATACTTTCAACGTCCTCACCCACATAACCCGCTTCGGTTAACACCGTTGCATCGGCAATACAAAATGGCACATTCAACATTTTTGCAATGGTGCGCGCCAATAATGTTTTTCCTGTTCCTGTTTCACCAACTAAAATTAAATTCGATTTATCAATTTCGATCTCTTCTTTATGTTTCATAGCATGAGAGATCCGTTTGAAATGATTATAAACTGCCACCGCTAAAACTTTTTTGGCATCATCTTGTCCAATAACATACTCATCCAAACTTGCTTTAATAGCAACAGGCTTCAACAAATTCAATGAAGTTTGAATTTGTTGTTTGCTGGAATTATCGGTTAAATTCTCATCAGCAATTAAATGGTAAGCTTGCGAAACACAATTATCACAAATGTGTCCGTTTACTCCGGCGATCAAAATTTTTACATCTTTCTTATCGCGGTTACAAAGCGAGCAACGTATAGCGGTTTCTTTTGGCATCTTTTTATGTTTGAGTTACTGAGTTTGTGAATTACTGAATTAGTGAGTTAACTCGCTAATTCATAATTTCACCAACTCAGTAATTAATTACTTGTTCTTCTATGTGTTCTGGTAAAACTCTTTCTTCGTATTGTTGGTTTCTTAACTGAGGCTCAAATCCGGCATCTTTAATTGATTCCTGAATTTGTTTGTACGTAAAACGGTGCGGCGCCCCTGCTGCACTCACCACATTTTCTTCTAACATGATACTTCCAAAATCGTTGGCCCCGGCGTGCAGACAAAGTTTTGCTGTTTCTTTTCCTACCGTTAACCAGCTCGCTTGGATGTTCTCAATATTGGGTAACATGATGCGGCACAAGGCAATCATACGAATATATTCGTCGGCGGTTACATTATTCTTTATGCCCTTTACTCTATTTAACAATGTACCATCATCCATAAATGGCCAAGGAATGAAGGCTAAAAAGCCTTTTGCATGTGCGGGCTTTTGTTCTTGCACCTCTCTAAGCCACACCAGATGCTCAAAGCGCTCGTATATGGTCTCAATATGTCCGAACATCATTGTGGCACTACTCGTAATATTCAATTGGTGCGCGGCTTTCATCACTTCTAACCATTCGCGACCGGTACATTTTCCTTTGCTAATTAAACGTCGAACGCGATCGTTCAATATCTCGGCACCCGCGCCGGGCAAGCTGTCCAGACCTGCCGCCTTTAATGCACTTAGCACTTCGGTATGCGATAATTTATCAAGTTTTGTAATGTGTGCTATTTCGGGCGGACCTAAAGCATGCAACTTTAATGCAGGAAATAAAGCTTTTAATTCTTTGAATAAATTCACGTAAAAACTTAGCCCTAATTCAGGGTGGTGGCCCCCTTGTAACAGCAACTGATCACCTCCCCATTTAAAGGTCTCTTCTATCTTCTTTTTATACGTTTCAATACTGGTAATGTAGCTGTCTTTATGTCCGGGAATTCTATAAAAATTACAGAACTTACAATTAGCAATACATACATTGGTTGTATTGGCATTTCTATCAATTTGCCAGGTAACTTTTTTGCTTCCTTTTTTGTGGATATTGCGCAATTCATTCCCAACAAAAACAAGCTCAGCCGTTGATGCATTTTCGTACAAAAACACACCCTCCTCAATTGTTAAAAAATCGAGTTTTAAAGCGCGCTGTAAAAGGGAATCAACTGTCATTGCTTGCTATTAAACGGGATACAAATTTACCACTTTTTTACCACTTTATTCGCTTATTTGAACCACACAAAAAATTAGGTATTTTTAATGTATTTCGTAAATTCGTGAGATTCAAACACAGCACTCATTATGGCCATTATCAGCGTCCAAAAAAAAGCAAGTCCCGGATCTCACATTTTAGTCATTTCCAATACCTGGAAGAACCATATAGATTACGGTTTTACTAAGGAAGAAGTTGGCTACTTAGATGGTTATTTTAAGGATGCAACCAAAAAACAGCATAGTTTTAACTCAAGCGGACGACTAATTTCGGTTTTGCTGCCTGATACCAAAAAGGATATTCATCTGGTTTTAGAGAATTGCCGTAAACATGGAGGCGTTTTGGCCGATATGATCAATGGCATAAAAGGTAAAGACCTCAATATTTATAACAGCAGTAAACAAGTTAAATATTCGTATGCTGTTGCTGAAGGAGCTGCATTGGCGAACTATCAATTTATTAAATATAAAAGCAAAGCGGAGGATCAAAAAAATACCTTGTTACATATTAATTTGATAGGAAGCGGATACGATTCAAAAACGTTAAACAAACTTAATATTGTTGTTGAAGCAACCTCAAAGGCACGAAATTTGGTGAACGAACCTGTAAATCATTTGAACGCAACCGATCTTGCCAATGCATTTAAGCAAATGGGAAAGCAAGCAGGTTTTACAGTGGAAGTGTATAACAAGAAAAAAATAACAGAACTTAAAATGGGTGGATTGCTTTCGGTGAATGCCGGAAGTGTGGATGAGCCAACATTTACAGTGATGGAATATAAACCACGCGCAAAAAGTAAAAAACCATTTGTGTTAGTTGGAAAAGGTGTTACATATGATACAGGCGGATTGAGTTTAAAGCCAACGCCAAATAGTATGGACATGATGAAATGCGATATGGCAGGCGCAGCAGCAGTTGGTGCAGCCATGTATGCTATTGCAAAAGCACGATTGAATGTTCATGTGATCGCATTGGTTCCTGCAACAGATAACCGTCCGGGATTTAATGCATTTGCACCGGGAGATATTATTACCATGATGGATGGAACAACGGTAGAGATGGTGAACTCGGATGCAGAAGGACGAATGATATTGGCAGATGCCTTACATTTTGCAAAACGTTACAAGCCTGAATTGACGATCGATATTGCAACATTAACCGGAGCAGCTTTGGTTGCTATTGGAACAACTGCCATGGTTGGAATGGGTAATGCACCAAAAAAATATTCTGACAAAATAAAACAAAGCGGTAATAATGTGTTTGAACGTGTTGCTGAATTTCCGTTTTGGGATGATTATGCCGACCTGATGAAAAGTGATATTGCCGATCAAAAAAATTTAGGAGGAGGATATGCAGGAGCAATTCAAGGAGGAAAATTTTTAGAAAAGTATACCGATTATCCGTATTACCATTTGGATATTGCTGGTCCTGCTTTTATTCCCGCAAAAGATGGGTATCGTCCCAAAGGCGGAACAGGCACCGGCGTAAGATTATTCTTTGACTTTTTTAATTCGATAT
The DNA here is from genome assembly GCA_023251775.1 of Sphingobacteriaceae bacterium. Taxonomy (GTDB): domain Bacteria; phylum Bacteroidota; class Bacteroidia; order B-17B0; family Aurantibacillaceae; genus Aurantibacillus. Next base: position 40,391 of record JAHEYC010000008.1, read on the forward strand.
AAAATGCGAGCACTGTATCTTATATGTTTTATCTTATGTAACGTTTGCTCTTTTTCTCAAGGAGGAAAACAATCGCTTATTGTTGTTCATGTGGAAGTTCCGGTAAAAGCAGAATTCAAACAAAAAATATATTCGTACCATTTTTTGAACGGACATTTTACAGGACGTGAAGAAATACTAACGGTGAATGGAAAACAAGGCGGGAAGGATTATATACGAACAGATCTTGGTCCTTGCACCACATACAAAGATCGCTATATGATCACCAGCATTGGCAACATCATTGACTTGAAAGATAAAAAGATCTTATTTGATGGAAGAGCAAATTTGGTAAGATGCAGTGGCGACAGTGCGATATTTTATACGAATGATTTTGCAAAAGGAAAATTTTATTCGGTGTATAATTTTAAAACACATACTTACGGTGAAGTAAAAAATCTAACGTTCAAAGCAAAATTAGGACAAGATGTAGAGTATGATAAAACAACAATGCCCATCAAACTAAATTTGTATCCACAAAATAAACCAAAAGTTGAATTAGTAAAAGATGCAGGTTATGGACAAATAACCAAAGACGGAAAAATTCCTGATCCTCCCATGTGGTGGATAGATAATTCCACTTTTATTTACACACATTACAATAAAGAAAATACTGAAGTTAGTTTTTACAAAGTGAACGCTGATTCAAAAAATGCCACATTGATGGCCAAGATCCCATTTAAACCGGGAAATCAAGCACCCGTTGTTACAAAGGAAGATAAATATGTTACCACTTTGAATTACGGAGATAAAATGATATTGATAAATTCAAAAAATGATAAAGTGGAAGAAATGAGTTTTACCTATCCGCTTTATGGTTTTGCGGCGGAAGTAAAATCAACACCGCAAGGACGCAGGATATTATTAGCCAACAACAATAAAGAATTAGGAAAATATCCTTTCCAATTAAAGAATTTCAAGAGCGGCGAAAATACAGTTGCGCTCGTAAAAGAAATGATCGTAGGCACCGAAAGTTACCAGCAAGGCATGGCCGTTTGGAACTACGAACAAATGAAATTTGAAAAGGTAGATGCTGATGAAGTATTGACCCTTGTTGGATGGATCAACGAACAATAAAATGACGGAACACATCCACATTAACGCCGCCACCAAAGCCGAAAAATACAAACAACTTTATCCTCAGGTAAAAGCTTTACTTGAAGGAGAAAAAGATCTTATTGCCAATATGGCCAATATGTGTTCGGCTTTAAAATATGGCATGGATTTTTTTTGGGTAGGTTTTTATTTGGTAAAAGATAACGAATTAGTTCTTGGTCCATTTCAAGGAACGGTTGCCTGCACACGCATTGCAAAAGGAAATGGTGTTTGCGGGAAAGCTTGGGAATTAAATGATATTATTATTGTGGATGATGTAGATCAATTTCCCGGACATATTGCTTGCAGTGCACTTTCAAAGTCGGAAATAGTTTTACCCGTTCGCGATAAGAATAAAAACATCATTGCCATTTTAGATGTTGATAGTGATGAGTATTCGAGTTTTGATAGAGTTGATGAGGAGTGGTTGACGAAGATCGTTGGATTGCTCGAATAATTTTAACCACGAAAAACACTAAACTTTTACACGAAATGCACGAAATCCTTTTGTGGCTTTCGTGTCCGCTTTCGTGTCTTTAGTGGTTAAATATGCCTAATTCTTCACGCCAGCTTTTATCTTTGCATTCACAAAATTTTCCAGCGGCGGTATTGGGCAATTCCACCCATTATGCGAATACGCGCAATACGGTTGATAGCATAAATTAAAATCGATGATCATTGTATTTGCATCTGTAATTTCAAGATCAATGTATCGTCCGCCCCCATACGTTTCGTTATTACTTGTAAGATCGGTAAAAGGCAAGAACACTAATTTAGCTACTCCGGCTTTTTGATATCGGCCATTCGGTATAATATCAAAGAATGTTTTTTACCGTCTAATTTAAAATTTGCTTTGGCGTATTTTATATAACGTTTCTTTTTACCGCTCGAGGTTAAAAAAATAACGGTATCTAATTGATCAAGTTTTTCGAGCTGTGCAACAACCCTACATTTTAAATTGATGGGGAAATGATGAATGCCTTCAAAATCTTTTCGTTCAGTTCTTGCCAAAGGAGTTGTGGTTGAATCGAGGTAGAACTTTACGAGTTTTTCTTGTTCGATCTTGATGTACTTAATAACACTATCCTTTTTTTCTTGCGCCAAAACAGTAAAAGAAATTGCTAAACATAAAAAAAGGTAGTTCGTTCGCATGAGAACAAATCTACCTCTTTTTATTTAATTATGTTACTTATTTACTTGCACTCTCACACCCTCACTATGACTAGTAAATTCCGGCGCATACATACATTGAATAGTTGTTACACCATTACTAAAATCGCCGTAGTGATTCACAAACAATACATATTCAAACACAAAGGTTCCTTTGTATAAATGCGGGAAGAAGAAATTGGTTGCAGCATCTTTTGTGCTTTCAAAATAACCTAAACCATCTTGCCATTTATACTGACTAAACACATTCACCGGCTCAAATCCACTGGCGCGCATATCTTTCATGTGAACGTAATCCATATCTCTGTCAACGCGTAATTCGATGCGCACTTTTATTTTATCCCCCAGTTTTAATTTGGTGGCAGCAGTAATTGGTTCAATAACGGGACCTGAAGCCGTGTTTTTTTGCAAGAACAATTGTTTCTTCAACTTCAACGGCGTTTCGTGCGGTGTTATTTTATCTAACTGTTCAAAATATTGCCAGTAAACTGCACCATAACTTACACCAACATCTTTTTTGATAACCTTTACTTTACCCATTGATGGTTTAATATCAGCACCAGTCCATGTTTTTTTGAAATACCCTGTGCCTGGCTCTACTTTGATACTTGGATCTGTTTTTGGATCTAATTTAATATCACCTACATGAATTTCAACATTTGGTTCTGTACTTAACCAATCGGTTCCTTTAAGTAACATGGCATACACAGCTTCCGTAGTTGCACGTGTTGTTCCCCAATGTTGTGTTTGTTTACTTTTCACCAACCAAGTTTTCAGATCATCAACGGCTTTAGTATCATTGTTCACTTCATCAAATGCTTCTATCATTAAAGCCTGCATTTCAATTGGGGCTTCGTACCAGTAATAGCCATAATTCTCTTTCCAATACATTCCCATCTCTTCGCTGTTCAAACTATTTTCTTTCAGCGACTTTAAAATATCCTTCGGCGTTTTAAGATCTTTATCTCTGTGCAAAGTTAATGCGATCATACCTTGCATATAACGGGAGTTTGACAACCAATACGTTTTTTCTTGCTTTTTATAATAGTCTGTAAATTCTTTATTGCGTTTATCCAATTCAATTTCGGGGAAGAAACTGCGCATGTACAAATACTGAATAGCCATGTAACTCAAATTATTTTTGTTTTGATAATCCGTTACGTGTTTTTTAACCCACTCATATTCCTCACGCATGCGATTATCGCAATACCTTACAGCTTGATACATCATGCTCCATACTTCTGAATTATCTTTTGCTTTTATCACACCAAGTTTATCTAGATGGCCAAAGCCGCTGCAAATATGTTGAGTGATATACCAATCATCCGGTCCACCTTCGAACCACCAAAAACCACCATTAGGCGTTTGTGCCTTTTTTAATTTTTTGAATGCGCGCGCTTGTTCATTGCTCATGGTGTTAAGATCAAATAATAAAGCCACACGTTTTTTATTCTCACTTTCATTTTGCGCTTGTAATACCCAAGGCGTTTCCTCCAAGATCAAGGCTTTTAATTCCTGATTCTTTTGCAAATTAGATAAGAAGGCATCAGGACTTTGTGTTTTCCAAGATTCAAACACCGCTTTAATTTTTGGTTTTGAATTTACAACATACGTTGCTAAACTATTGGCATAATAACGCGCAAAGGTTTGCTCGGCACATTCGTAAGGATATTCCATGATATACGGTAAAGCCTGAACAGCATACCAAGCAGGATTTGCCGTGAACTCCAATGTATACGCATGATTTTTTAATGTTGTTGAATTTCCATTTTGATTAATGAACTTTGTAAAATTAAATTCCTTTGTTTGATTACTGCGAATTGGTAAAGGCATACTTTCGGTCACCAACATTCTATTTGTAAGAACAGGAATTACCATTTCTTCTCCATCAGAAAAATTACCGGCCTTGGCAACGATCTTATATTTGATCGCTGAAACACTTTCAGGAATATTCAAGGTCCACTCCACCGAAGTGCTTTGTCCTTTTTTAACCGTAAAATCTCTCCAACCGATCGTTGGGAATTTTCCACTCAATGCTTCGATGATACTGAATGATATTTCCTTATCGGTTAATGCATCATATAATTTTAATTCTGCATTTCCGGTTAACTCTTTATCCGAAAGATTTGCGATCTTAGAAATAAAGATGATCTTATCATTCTCTCTAAAGAAGCGTGGTTGATTTGGCTGCACCATCAATTCCTTTTGCGTGATCACTTCTTTGGTATACTGACCAACTTTAAGATCCTTAGTATGCGCCAAACCTTGCAATTTCCATTTGGTCAAACTTTCGGGGATCGTAAATTTAATTACCGTTTCTCCTTTATCATTTGTAGTTAGATTCGGGAAAAAGAAAGCTGTTTCATTAAAATTACTTCTTGCTTTTACACTTCCCAGATCCTCTTTACCATTCTTTCCTTCACCACCCATACCGCCAACTAATCCTGTAGTAGTTGTTTCATCTCCCGCCATATTTCCATCAGGTTCGCTTTGTCCGGGTTTATTTGCCGATTTTTTTGCAAACTCTCCATTCTTCGACCTTGTTACATTCTTATCTTTACCACCCGACGATTCTTTTTCTTCCATTGGCATAGCAGCGCTTTCTGAAACTGCATCCATGGTCTTCATATCAGAATCTTCATAATACTGTTTTGATCTTCCTCCTCTATAGTGATAACTGTAAAAATTCAAACCAAAATAATTCAAGTAATCATAATACCTACTCGGAATACTTACATAACCACGTGTTACATTGTTTAACTCGGTTGAATTATTTACTTGTTCTGCTTTTGAATACCAATTATAACGCGTGTAAAAACTGTTGTAAATGTAAAACGACCAATAGCTAGGCGCAAACGCATCCAAACTTGCGTCGTACATGCTCGTTAATAATTCGGCCGCTTGCTTATCGCCTTTTTTATCTTTGATAACGATCTTCCATTCTTCTTGTTGACCGGGCAATAATTTATTACGGAATGTTTCAAATTGTATATCGAGTTCTTTGTTGGTGAATGGAACGGTGATAACATTACTGAAATTATAAAAGCGATTGTATTTTACGAATGATGTATGATAAGAAATATTTCCTCTGTCCTCTTCTTTTACATCAATGGTAACAGGACTCAAAGAGGCTGCTTGAAACTGACTGAACGCTAATTTTCCCTGACGTTCTACTTCAAACATATACGTTACTTTATCGTGCGCAGAAGCTAAAACAAAATTTACTTTCTCGCCGGGCTCGGCATTTGCTTTTGGCGCATAGAACCAAGCCGGTAAAACTTCGGGCATAATGGTGCTTGCATTATCATATAAGGTAAAATATTGAAATGCTTTTATGCTTTCGCCAAATTTATCTTTACAATTGGCTTCTATCATATAAACGCCGGGTTTCAAATTCTTAAGATCTGCACTTAGATCATATTCTGTTTTTGTTCCGGTGTCGAATGTCTTTTCAAATTGTTTATCTTTTTCCCATTTGAATTTATTTAATTCATCGGCGTAAAGATCATTCGGAAATGTTTTGTAATAATCTTCTTTTGAAAGTGTATGCCTATCGGGTTGCGACCATAAACGCGAACGGAATGCTCTATCGGATTGTTTTAATTTATAGATCGTAAAATTCCCTTTAGCAGCTTCGGCCACACCATTTAAATTAGTGGTGATAATGTTGATGGGTTTAATCGCTTTTTGATCGATAATTGCATCGTTAGAGATATTTAGTTGCAAAGATTGATATCCCACAGTAACATAACTTGATGTTGAATGTGTTTCACCATTAATGTCTGTTACATCGGCTAAAATTTGATATTGGTACGTGGCCTGACTTTCTTTACTTACGGATTCATCGGACGAAGCTTTGAATTTGATAATGTACGAACCTGTATCATTGGTGAGCGTTTCTCCATTTAAGATCTCAACATCTCCACCGCGATTATAATATGGTCTGTACCACCACCACCAATATGGATAATTTACTTTTCGTACCACACGATACGAAACTTTTGCGCCATCGATCACATTTCCGGCATACGCTTTTGCTTTTCCTGTAACGGTGATCTCATCATTAATTTTGAATGAACCTTTTACGGGATCAAAATCAGTTTCAAATTTCGGACGTTTATATTCTTCTACTCTAATGTATGCTGTGCCATGTCCGTCGGTAATATGCATTTGCCCTGTCATTAATCCTTGCGGCGCAGTGAACGAACCGTTGATAGATCCGTATTCATTCGATGTTAATTCTAACGAAGATACTTTTTGATAATTAGCATCATAAAACGTTACACTCACAGGATAATTTGGTTTTATCACAGGATTCTTTCCATTTTTTGTTTCAAGAATGATTCCTTTGAAATAAACTAATTGGCCCGGACGATAAATTGCTCTATCGGTAAAAAAATGCGTTGTAATAGTTGTATAATCATTATTGCCCGGCTTGTAGGTATAGTATGAATTGTTGTTGAAGTAATTATCCTCACCATCTATCAATTCCAAATAAAAACTATTATCGTTGTATTTATCTTTTGGTTTAATGGTACACAAACCTTTTTCGTTGGTCTTTAAAAGATCACCCTTAGTGTATTTATAATCACGCGTTCCATAATCGTAGGTCTCGTGCCACACTTGTACCGAAATATTTTTTAATGCTTCGCCGGTTTGACGATGTAAGGCATAAATATCGTAAGAGCCATCATCTTCGCGGCGACGTTCCATTGTTGTGATATTTGAGATAACACATTGCGCATACGACACTAAATTATTTCCGTATTTAAAATCAGGATTTAAGGATGTTATCACAATATAATGTCCAAACTGTAATTCCGGCATTTTGATCTCTACCTGATGTTTTTGATGATCCTTATCATCTTCAATAGCTTGTTCAAAAACTTTTACGGATGGAAGACTGTTTAGTGCATTATATAATTTCTCGCCCCATTCCTTACGATAGATCTTGCGCAATTCTTGATGCGACGTTTTTACAATTTTGAAATATAATTTATTAATGTTGGTTGAACTCACCAAAGCGCGAAATGGTTTTGACGGTTCGTTAACTTCTTCAAGAGTTAAGTTCAGCGATTTTGATTCGATCTGATAGATTAAATTCTGACATTCCTTAGCGCCGTAAGTTGCAGGCATTTTTTTAATAGCGGCTTCACAAATCTCTTTTGCTGTTTTTCTGTGCCATTTAAAATTATCGCCCTGTAATGGATCATACTCATTGGCCTTATTATTATACCAAGTTGCAATTCTATGATCAATTTCGGTTGAACGCGGATGTGCGCTGTAAGTTTGCTGCAATCCTTTTAAAGCAGTAAGATACAGTGTGTCTTTTTTAGGATGTTGTGTATTCCCATAGATATAATCCAAACGATACAGATCTGCATCGATCAACGCATCCGGATTTTTATCATTCAAATGAAAATTGATAAGGTCTTGAATGATCTGTAATGCAAAATATTTTGTTTCTAAACTATCCGAAGGATTGGTGAGTTTTAATTTGGTGAACTCACTGGCTGGCGCTAAAAATCCTGCATCGTTGATATTAAAACGCGTGGCAGGTCGTTGCACATCAGGTTCTGTATTTGCCATAAATACCAAAGCACGATGCGCTAAAAAATCGTAAAGCGTTGGACGCCACTCGCGGCATTCGGCTGTTCCTTTGTAAATTACTTCATCAAATACATCCACGCGTGTTGCTTTTAAACTATCTACATTCTTTAAACTCTCTTTGTAATTTTTAATAACAGCGTAGGTAATTGTTTTAAGGTCCCATGTAGAAATATCTTCGTTCTTAAATCCTACAGTTTGGGTACGGTTGTAAAATTTCCAACGGTTATTATTAAAATATTGCCAATACGCATCGGCCAATACACTTTGCAGAACAGGTTTAACGGGAAACTTTGCTTTTTCAACTTCAACACTTAATTCGTTGATATTTTTTTCGAGCGAGAATTCTTCTTTGTACTGTTTGTACTTCATGCGATTGATAACCGCTTTCACTAATTGAGGCGCGTTATTATCCGTTTTTGCTTTTTCGTAAATTGCCTCAACGATCTTTAAAGCACTTTCGGTCAATCCTTTGCCTTCGCAACTGTCTACACGTTTCCAAAGTTTTTCATAGGAATCATTTTTACCGTAACTTATTGATTTGATGGAGTTATAAGGATTGAAAAATAATGGGAGTGTAAATACTACCCCTCCTAAAAACAACAGAATAATGCTTAAAATCGACTTCTTTTCCATAAAAAATGCTTTATATAAAGATGCGAAAAAAATGTTATTCCATACTTTATTTAATTTTTAAAACCCAATAAAAATGGCGACATTTATAACCTTCAACTCTATGGTAAACAAGCAATTATATCTTTATTTTTTTACCGCGGCAGCATTATGCTTTTCGTGTAAAGAAGCATCCGATAAAAAAACAGAAGTAGAAAGTCTGAAGGCTGAAGAAACAGTTATTTGCGAACTCATAAAAAGCAGAGTAATGCTGGAAGACACTACATTCAAGTTTAGTATTACGCGAGATACTTTGTGGAGTGCTTATGCTAAAACCAACGATACCTCACGCGTAAAAAAATTTCCTCGCGATATGAGTCAAATGACCTTGTGGGAATATGAAGAGTATTATCATAGCTTACATGGCCTTTTCCAAAATGACAAAGTGATCATTAGTGATACATTGTTCAATATTAAGAAAGACTATTACGCAAAAAATAAATTATATAAGATGTGTGATTCTATCGTATTCCTTGATCAACCAAACAAACCAAAAGCATGGATGTGCGATTCAACCTCTGCATTAGTAGCAATAAAAGCCTTGGATTTTTATGAGCGATGGTATTGTAACAAAACCGATGGAAATATCCGAAAAGATGTATTAGCCTATGCTGCCATCGCATTTAATTATAAAGTAGAGAAATTCTTACCTTCTTTTTTTGTTTTCAAAAACAAAGAAAGCTATGAATTACTAAGATCAAAAATTCAAACTAAAAAATAATGGAAGCATTCTTAGAAATACTAAAGATCGTTCTACCGGCAGCAATGGTATTTGTTGCGGCATACATCATTTTAAAAAGTATGTTAGAAAGTGATCAGAAAAAACGCGAGCACGAACTCAAAAAAAATAATCATAGTGCTGTATTGCCTTTAAAAATTCAAGCGTATGAGCGTTTAGTAATTTACTTAGAACGAATTAATCCAAATACGATGGTAGTTCGCGTTAATAAAAATGGCATGAACGCACATCAGTTACAAGTGGAATTGGTAAAAACGATCAAGTCGGAATACGAACATAATTTATCACAACAAATTTATGTGAGTTATGGCTCGTGGGAATTAGTAAAAACCGCCAAAGAAGAACTTATAAAACTCATTAATATTTCTTCTTCCAAAGTTCATCCGGATGCTAACAGCAGCGAATTGGCCATGATGATATTGAATATTGCCGCAGGTCTTGAAAAGAAATTACCAAATGATGTAGCCCTTGAATTCATTAAAAGAGAAGCATCAACGATATTGTAATGGAAAAATTGTTCTCAGAATTTAGCGGCGTTAGCGAACAACAATGGAAAGAACAGATCATTAAAGATCTGAAGGGGGGAGAATTTGATTCGTTGATCTGGCATACAAAAAATGGGTTTGATGTAAAGCCATTTTACACAGGAGAACATACAGAAAAACAACAACCCATTTTTGACTCAAGCGATTGGGATATTTGCGAACCCATTGATGTTATTGATGTAAAATTTGCGAATCATCAAGCATTGCAAGCATTAAAAAAAGGCGCATCCGGTTTAGTATTCAACATCCATAAAAAAATAGACATAAAAGTTCTTTTAAAGGATATCTCTCTTTATCATATCTATTCGCAATTCAATATCAGCAATGATGCCATGCATATTCTTACAGATCTAAAAAATATTTATGGGAAAAGAAATTCTTATGATGGTAAATTAAAATGCTTTATAAATATCGATCCTATTCACTTGTTCGCTTATTATGGAGAGTGGCACGATTCACAAGAAAAAGATCTTTCGATCTTAAAACAATTGGTTCATATTCCTATCAATGCTTCTTTATATCAAGAAGCAGGAAGCACGCAGTTAAATGAATTAGCTTTTACTTTAGCACATTGCAACGAGTATTTTAATTATTTGAATGCTACAAATTCCCTGAACAACAAACCTGTTCACGTTACGGTTTCAGTTGGAGGAGATCTTTTCACAGAGATCGCCAAATTGCGCGCATTACGAAAATTAATTTCGCTATTGCAAGATACTTACGGATGCAAGAACGAATTGTACATTCACGCGCAAACCACCATGCTTAATAAAAGTGAAAAGGATGCGTACACTAATTTATTAAGAAGTACAACTGAAGCTATGAGTGCAGTAATTGGCGGGACAAATAGTTTGAGTATTTCGGGATATGATCAGTTATTTAATCAAGCCAATGAATTTAGTTCGCGCATGGCCATTAACCAACAGCATATTTTAAAGGACGAAAGTTATTTGAATAAAGTAGCAGATATAGCTGCGGGAAGTTATTATATTGAACAACTCACCGATCATTTAGCGAAAAATGCTTGGGAAAAATTCAAAGAGATTGAAACAAAAGGTGGATTTATTGAATGTATCAAAACAAAGTATATTCAAGACATTATTAACAATGACTTTGCTTCTTTAAAAGAAAACTATAAGCAAAATAAGTCCGTGTTAATTGGAGTAAATAAATATCCTAATACAACAGAGCGTAAAGAGGTTTTGAAGGATAAAAGCGTGAATGATAAAGGAAAAAGAATTACACCAAAACGATTGACCGAATTTCTTTAGCTATCCTTCTTAAAAAATATTTCCTCTCCCACTTCCACAAATCCTTGTTCAGCAAGATCCATTAAGGTTAAATTATTATTTCCATTCAGTTTTAGTTTTTTATTGTACTGATAGAACTTACAACTATCCTTAAAAGCTCCAAACACTCCTGCTTTTGAAATTTCTCGGATGTATTCGAAATTTCTTCCTTGCATAATTCGCATGACGCTAATTTCTTTTGGCAGCATTTCTAAACTCACTTCAAACCCGTGCTCTACATAACAACTCCGTATGAATTTCTTTTTATTGAATAAAAAAATGATCAGATCATTACCACACATATTCTTAAATCTCATGATGCGCTTATCAACCGTATCTTGCCTTGCGCCTCCGTAATATACAGCATATGGCGTATCACCGGTAGTAACACTTTTTCGTTCTACTTCAACGGGTAATTTAGTAAGTTGAACTTCTTCCTTATAAGGAACTACTTTTATTTGAGGTTTATCATTCCATACATTTAATACCAACATAATAAGTAATACGGCCAAAGGTGTCGCAATAATGATATTTTTGAATTCATTATTCGATCGCTTTAACTCAACTGTGCTTGCTTTTTGTTGACTTTGTTCGTATTGCTTTTTGTAATGCTCTTGGTAATACTGTCGGCGTTTTAATTCCGTTTCGCTAAAATCGTAATCCTTCGTCTCTTTGTTCTTTGCAGAACTTAAATTCTTATGCGCATTGTTCAAATGACTTTTCAAACGATGATCGTATTGCGACTTTTTATAATTATCGCTTAAAGCTTCGTAAGCTTTTACAATACTCTTAAAATGTTCTTGTCCCGAAGGATTGATATCGGGATGATACAATTTAGCTAATCTGCGAAAAGCATTCTTCACTTCCGCCGAAGAAGCGAAATTTTGCAAGCCTAATATTTGATAATAGTTGGTCAAAACTCTTTTACAAAGGTAAGTCTAATTTTTAAACGCTATTCCATAAATTACGAAGCCGCCTCGGCTTCGCCGAGGTGAAGTTTCTTGCCACGAATTACACGAATTTTCACTAATCTGGGTTTAAAAAAATTACACCAATCTGTGTGTAACCTGCCTTGATTAGTTCACAGATTAGTGAAATGATATCATACAGATTCGTGTTAATTCGTGTAATTCGTGGCTAAAGTTGTAAGTAGCCTCGGCTTCGCCGAGGCGAAAAATTCCTTCGTTTTAAAAACCTATTCCCAAATTTAAGGCTATATGCTGAGAATTAAGATATACAGAAGAGGCCGAATACTTAGTTTGAAAATAATAAGGCGAAAAACCATAACGGTACGAAAGCTCCAAAAATATAGTAACCGAATTTGATCGCGTGCGATGATTTTGTACGCCAAAATTAAATCCAACGAACGAATTAAATCGTTCTTGCACTAATGGATTCTTAAATTTCAAGTGAACAAATTCATCTTTTATCTGTACGCCATCCTGATCTACTTTTAAATTCGTGTTCATGATGTATCTTAAATGATATCCAACGGAGATGTATGGCGTGACCAAACTATTAGTCGTACTTTTAAAAGTTAGCTTAGCTTGCAAAGGCACATTTAATTCGCCAATATTCAAACGATAAATATAACCCATCTTTCCGTCATATATTTGTAAGGTATCTTGATCAAAATAATACGATCGGTAACTAACGCCGTGAAGTAAATATTCAAATCCCGCCGAAAGAAAAGCACGATTAGAACGATCCACACTTTTTTCGCGTTTAATGAATGCCGAAAAACTCATTCGCGCTTTTGCATTAACAGCATGGTGACTGGTTAATTTGTAGGATCCAACAACAGGGGCAATTCCAAAACGCGTATACGCATCGCGCGAACTATTGCTTTGGCCAACCACAAGTGCTGTGCTCAAAAGTATTATGCATAAAAAAGCATACCCAGTATGTGTTCTATTTTGCATTTTGATCCCTGTTCACATTTGTTGCGCTCGCCTGAACGCTTGGCATAATGATCACATCATTTATATTTACGTGAGCCGGACGAGTGGCCACCCAATAAATTGTTTCGGCAATATCTTCGGGCTTTAACGGCTGCATTCCATCGTAAACGCGTTTTGCTTTTTCTTCATCGCCATCAAAACGTACAATGCTAAATTCTGTTTCCACCATTCCCGGATTAATAGCGGTTACTTTAATGTTATGTGAAAGAAGATCGATACGCATACCTTTATTTAACGCATCAACTGCATGTTTTGTTGCGCAATACACATTTCCATTTGCATAAACTTCTTTACCGGCAATAGAACCAATATTGATGATATGCCCTTTTTTTCGCGCGATCATTCCTTTACTCACTTCACGGGTCATATACAAAAGTCCTTTTACATTGGTATCTATCATTCGTTCCCAATGCGAAAGATCACCATTTTGTATGGCAGATAATCCCGCAGCTAATCCTGCATTGTTCACTAAAATATCAATGTTCTTAAATTCAGTTGGTATTGTTTTGATCGCACTCTCCACTTCCGAAAAATTGCGTACATCAAAACAAAGTTCAAGCACCTTCACTTTATAATTCGTTCTTAGTTCTTTAGATACACTTTCCAAGCGGTCTTTTCTTCTACCTGTAATAATAAGATCGTACCCGTTCTTTGCAAAAAGTTCGGCGGTGCTTTTACCAATACCCGATGTTGCCCCTGTAACCAATACTAACATAGTTCAATTTTTATTTTCAATATTTAGTTTGCTGTTCTTATAACCGTAAGCAAAATAGATCGCCAATCCAATAATAAGCCAACAGATGAAATACAACCAATTCTTATATCCCAATTGCGAGAGCATGTAAAAACAACAAATAAGTCCTAACGCCGGAATAAGCGAAAAATTATGTTTGAATGATAAATAACTCAAGACAACAAAACCAATAAAGAACATATACAAAGGCATTTTTGTCATAAAGGCGTGGATCGATTCCCATTTGAAATAATATAACATAGTGTCTTTATCAAACACATACCACAAAACGCCGCTTAAGATCAACAAAGCAGGCATAATAAATTTTGCATTGATGTATGGCGCTTTGAATTTTGGGTTATAATCTTTTTGTGTTGCGCGCATTTTTAAAACACCTCCGCAAACTAAAATAAATGCGAACAATGTTCCCGCCGAACAAATATCGGTTACCATATTAATATCCACAAAGAAAATTGGCAGCGCTACCATTACTCCGGTAATAATTGTAGAGAAGCCGGGCGTTTTAAATTTTGGATGTATGCGTCCAAATGCTTTTGGCAATAATCCATCTCTACTCATCGCAAGCCAAATACGAGGCTGTCCTAATTGAAATACTAACATCACACTCGCCATAGCTACCACTGCGCTTACGGCAATTATTCCCGCGAGCCATTGCAGATCTTTTATTTTTTCAAATACAAATGCTAATGGATCGGCCACTTTTAATTCGCTGTAATTTACCATTCCTGTTATTACCAAGGCAATGATCACATATAAAATTGTACAAATAAGAATAGAATATAAAATACCTCGCGGAAGATCGCGCTGTGGGTTCTTGCATTCTTCCGCTGTAGTTGATATCGCATCAAAACCTATGTAAGCAAAAAATACAGAACTTATTCCACTTAATAATCCTTTGACACCATTTGGAAAGAAAGGATGCCAATTTTTTGTATCCACATAAAATGCCCCGACAAAAATTACCAGTAGAACAATTGCCAATTTAATAAGCACCATGATATTACTTGCATTCCTGCTTTCTTTTATTCCACGATAAACTAAAATGGTTATGAGGACATTGATCACTAAAGCCGGTGCATCAAAAATTAGTTTCATACTTCCAATAGATGGTGCGCTTCCGTAAGCATAAAATCCTTCAATAAGATATGCTGTATCCGGATTCGCTTTGATCATGTCTAAAGTTTGTCCGCCCGTTAAAAGTACATACGCATCAGCATAACTTTTTTTGGCCGTAAAATAATCCATGCGCAACCATTCGTTCACTTCATAACCCGAAACATTTGAAACTAATGTTGTAAAATAATCGCTCCACGAAATTGCTACAGTAACATTTCCAATGACATATTCCATAATAAGTGCCCAGCCTATGATCCACGCGAACAATTCACCAAAGGCTACGTAACTATAGGTATATGCGCTTCCGCTCACAGGCACCGCAGATGCAAACTCCGCGTATGCAAACGCGGCAAAACTACAAGCTAATGCAATAAAAATAAAAAGAAAAATAACTCCCGGACCTCCATCGGCACTTGCTTTACCAATGGTAGAAAAAATTCCGGCACCAATAATAGCGGCAATACCAAAAGCGGTAAGATCTTTTACACCTAAATGTTTTGCTAACGAACCGTGATGTTCTGTTTCGGCTGCCTTTAAGATATTTTCTATGCTTTTTTTACGAAATAAGTTCATGCGAATGAAGCCTAAATATAGCTGAATTTTTGCGGATAATGAATTATTTGTGCTTTAAGGCTTCCCTATAACTCAAATTAGAGAGTTTGTGTTTATTTTTTTCAACGAATCCATAAACTTCCTTAGGGTTTGTCTTGGCATATTGCCTTAATGCCCATCCAATGGCTTTGCGAATAAAGAATTCCTCGCGATGCATATGACGTTCGCAAACTCGATAAAGAAATTTTGTGTCCGTCTTTTCTTTATATAATATCTGATGAATAATAGCAACTCTATTAAGCCACATATTTTTATCTTTCGAGAAACGTTCCAGCTCTCCTTTTAACTCCGGATAATTCAAGATCAAAGGGGCAATAGCATACGAACTTATTCCATCCACACTATCCCACCAAGACTTTGTGATGATCATTTTCTCTAAGGTTTTAAAACTTGCAGGGGTGATGAGTTTTTTATTCTTCTCAAATAGATCTAAAGCCACATAATGCAATTCTCTTTCCTTTTTTTTCCATAATAAAGGTGCAGTTTCCAAGATCCACTTTTCAGTGATGATGGGTTTCAATTCATCATACAATGGTTTACATAAAGCTGCGCGTTGTGGTTTTTTAAGACCAATAAATTTAAATTGCCCTAATAAATAATTTTCCATTGCCCTTGCATTTTGAGCATTAGAGTTTTTGTGCAAGGTATCACTTACTTTTTTTACGAATTCCGCCGGCTTCATAATGATTGATGCAATATAACATAGATAGAACAATGAATGGCGAAACAATACAACGGTATCTTACAATAGCACCAACATTTGGCGTTGCGATCCCAAATAGGATAAGCAGGAATACAGATGAAAGAAGAAGGAAGAAAAGTATATTCTTGTCCCTTACAAAAAATGATCCTATCAACGAAAGTAAAAGACAAAGCGTTAAGAAAATCCCTTCTAATGACACTACACTTTTCATGACACTTCCAAATTGATAAGGAAAACCTAAAGCCCTAAACATACTTTCAAAAAAAGTTCCAACATCAGCTAAATTCAAATTTATATGCGATATAGCATAACCTGATCTTCCCGGAACAACTTCGTAAATGAGACTATATTTTGTAAGTGTATCGGTATTGGAAGCACAAAATAACGTGTCTTTTTGATTCGAATCTTTCCAGTAATAAAATGGCGCGCCTATTTTTATTCGGAAAACATCCGCCACTCCCTTCTCGTTTATTAAAAGATCATGATCATACAATAAACGTACAAACTTAGAACTATCCTTTAAAAAAATTCCCCCTTTTGCTACATCATAAAATTCGGCTTGCTTTTTATTGATGAAGGAAAACATCGACATATCCTTAAAGATCAAGAAAGAAAAATTTACAAGAACTACCATTACGATCACAGAACCTACATACCAAATGACTTTGTATTTGCGATTGAAAACCTCAACCACTTTGAATAATAGATACAAAATAAAAATAGTAAGACTTACCTGAGGCTTTAAATAATAAATGATAAAAATAATTAATAGCAGGTAGGTCAATTTCCTGAGCAGAAAATATTTTTGATCGAACAAACGATCGGTTAAAAATAAAATGAGTCCCACATTGAGCAGAACAAGAGGTTCTTTTAATAATGCGCCACTGAATAACCAAAGGTTTGGAAGAAAAATAAATACACCCAGCAACCAGATCTCTTTTGAGATAAAGTAATGTTTTAGCGAACGGTACATAAGAGCAATGCCAATGTATCCAAACAAACACGAGAACAAGGCATGAACATAATACGAGTTGAACGAAATAAAATGAATGAGCGAATGGATGCGGAGTAAGCTTCTATTATCATTAAAAAATAATCGCCACGAACGACCTTCATCCCAATTATTGGTATGCGAAATGAATTTGGAATATAATTCGGTGTTCTCGGCATCATTCTCCAAGCCGAACATGAGTTTAATATATTCGAAAGGACTTTCATAAAAAATACTGTTGATGATCTTAGAATCCTTCAAGAAATTTCCGGCATCGTAATTCTCAATTCCTCCGTAGTAGAATTGATAGATATAATAAAAAACAGGGATGGCCAAGCATTTTAAAACGAAGAACACTGTGAATTGCAAAGGAGAAATGCTCTTATCTACAAAAATACCGAAGAGGCCGTTCTTATAGATAAAGAAAAGGATAATTAAAAGATATACCCCGGCAATGATCATTTAGAGATTATTTACAACAACCAAAAATTTATTTTTTTGATCAAAACAAAAACGAGTTATCTTTTTTACTCCAAAAGATGAAAGATCATATACTACATTCCATTTTTGTTGAGCGGTATCATAGTTTAAAATAGTGGCTTGGTTTGAAACTAATAAACCATGAATTGGATGCCAAACCATATCTTCATTCACCGAATTAATACTTGCATACAATTTTGCTTTTTGTAAACGAACATCATATAAAAAATAACGCGTTGAAGAACTATCCTTTACGCCAAATATGAACGAATATCTATTTACTGTTCTGAATGTTCGGGAGGGATGCTCGCTTAAAAAGCCATCGGCATTAGTTGAACTTACAAAATATCGTAAGGTATGAGGATCGGTTAATTTATAATATAGAAGAGTATCTGCATTTAAGAAATGATAATATCCTGCCGAATCAAACGATGAAAAATTTGAATTGGTGATCGAGAATGTTTTAAGGTCCAACAATTTTACAGTTTGAATACTATCCAATGTGACATGTAAAACCGAGAGATAATTTCCAAATGCGGTTTCGTTTGGTGAGTATTCGCTTTCTTTTGTTTTAGTGATCTGCATTATTTTTTTACTGCCAACACTGCAAGCATAAACATCCGCTTGTTTATCCTCATGCACAGATGTAAAATAAATTAATTTGCCATTCTTTGAGAATGAAGGTTGATTATCATAACCAGGGCGATTGGTGATATTAACTGCGGTTTTAATTTTTCCGGGAAGCTTTGCATCTAACTCGGCCAACCAAAGATCTGTTTCGGGTAATTGGGCTTTTACAAATCCGGATATAAAAAACGTTATGAATATAAAAGTTCTCAAATAGAAGGTGCTTTTACAAAATAGCGCGTCAAAATTTTATCAACTAAAATGCCAACCGTTATTCCAACAGTTATGCCAATAAAAATATCAAAAGGATAATGCACGCCAAGATACATTCGACTGTAGACAATGATCAGAGGAATAATAAAGAATAAATAACGCCATTTAGTGGCGATCATTCCTCCTGCCATTAAAAACAATAAAGTGGTAATAGAAAATGTATTAGATGCATGGCTTGAGAAGAACGTATATTTTCCTCCTTTATATTCATGAACAATATGTAATTGCGGACCAACCTCTAAATTATGAGTAGGGCGATAGCGTTTCACGGTATGTTTAGCTAATTGCGACGAAAGGTCGGCGCAGGCCACACACAATCCTATGCCTAATAGTGCTGCAGCAACATATCTACCTCCTTTTTTTCTAAAGAAAAATATGAGGATCGCCAAAGCGAATGGATAAATAAAAAAATCTCCACTCGCAACCCACATCACCTGATCCATAAAGGGTGTATGCATCGAATTGATCTTTATGAGCAATTGTTGATCGAATTTTTCTAGGGTTTCTATCACTTTTTAAAATTACAGAATTATTCCTTTTACATTTTATGAGAAGCGGCTGGTTTATAAGCTTTTTGTAAAAATTCGCTCTTTTAACCAACATTTGCCTACTTTTGAACGTATATAATGTAAGTCTTATGTCATCAGAAAAGATAAATTCATCAAAAGCGCCCGAGCCCGTAGGCTTATACCCTCATGCCCGCAAGGTTGGGAACCTGTTATTTTTAAGTGGGGTTGGACCAAGAGAAAAGGGAAGCAAAAAAATTCCGGGAGTTGAGCTTGATGAAAAAGGAAATATCATCAGTTATGATATAGCGAAACAATGCCACAGTGTTTTTCAAAATGTAAGATATATTTTAGAGGATGCCGGAAGCAGTTGGGATAAGATAATTGATGTCACGGTTTTTTTGACCAATATGAAAGATGATTTTCCAATTTACAATAAATTATGGGCCGAATATTTTAAAGCAGATCCTCCTTGTCGCACCACACTTGAAATAAATAAACTACCGACGCCAATTGCTATTGAATTAAAAGTAATTGCCACCATTTAAAATTAAACTCATGCGGAAAATTTTATTTTTCTTTTTACTAGCGCTTAGCGGATCAGTATTTTCACAAACCACATTCTCTTTGATAGGCATCACCTATCCAACCTGTTTTGGGGTGTGCAACGGTGTTGCGGTTTTTACACCTACTACCGCCATAACCGGTCCGTTTACCGCTGTGTTGAGTAACACATCTTCGTGCGCAAACACAACGGTACAAAGTTCGGTTGGAAATACAATTACCATTAGCGGTTTGTGTGTTTGTGCTTCTGATTACAGTGTGAATTTTTATAATAGCAGTATGGTTTTGGTTGGATACGAACTCTTACAAATTCCCATCACAGCAACATCTGCTTTGGTGATGCAAACACCAACAACTAACCCTGCAGTTTGCTCTACCTGCTGCGATGGAAGTGTGTTTGTAAGTTATAGCGGCGGTTATCTTCCTCCTCCAAATAGTGCCACTGTTACTTTAGACGGGAATAATGTTGGCGCCAATTATTTTCCAATACCAACAGTATGTGTTGGTCCACATACCGTTTGTGTTACCGATCTTGCAAATTGCGTTGTGTGCAATAGTTTTACAATGAATTTTGTTCCCAATGTTGGCATAGGCGAAAATAATTCAACCGAAAAGTTCTCACTTTTTCCAAATCCGGCAAACGACAAAATAACTTTGACATCATTATCACAACATCTTCCTTTAGAAATAAGATTTTTGGATATGAACGGGAAAATAAATTTAACGAGAACGATCTCCTCAACTACTTCAGAAATAAATATCGGCACCTTGTCTAAAGGGATCTATATTGCAGAAATAACTTCATCTGCAGGAATTATTAGGCAAAAACTAATAAAGTTAGAGTAAAACGGTATTAAATGCGGGACCACCTGTTTCTTCGTCATTATTTTATTGATTTTCTGAGTTTTAGGTACAAAGTCACATTTTTTAGGGGGTGCAGTGCGTTTTTACACAAAAAACTGATGAAATACCCCCAATAATTGAGCACTCACTTTCCAATTAACATGCGTTTGTCGGTAATATTTTGTCCTTAATAGGTCATTTTTTTTATTCTATCCCTTTTTTCCGTAAATTAGGGCCAAAATCTTAACATGTTATTAAAAGAAAATAGCTCTATTTTGATACCGATCGACTTCTCTAAACAGTCGTTAGTTGCAATAAGGCATTCTTATAACATAGCAAAATTAACAAAATCCAAACTCATCATCATGCACGTTTACAAGCCGGGTAGTCCTAACCAGGCTGCTGAACTTGAAAGCCTTAAGGCCGAGATCATGAAGGAAAGTGGATTGGTTGTAGAGACCCTTAATTTTGAAGGGGATATTTACGATACAACTGATAAAAAAGCCGAAGAGTTAAAATGCATGCTTATTGTAGTCGGATTAGATACCCATGTTCGTTTCAGAAGTTTTATGGGAAGCAACCAGGCCAGTAAATTCATTAAAAAATCGCCCTGCCCCGTTATTACTATTCGTTCTACTACGGGGCGTATGGAATGTAAAAATATTATTTTGCCATTTGATCTTAGTCCTGAGAGTCGCGAAAAAGTTGGTATTGCTGTTCAATTGGCAAATTATTATAAAGCGGATCTTCGTATCGTTTCGGTATTCCCGCCAAGCGATCATAAATATGAGAACAAATTACTTCCTTATCTTCAGCAGGTAAAAAAATTCATTAAAGAAAAAGGCGTTAATTGTACCAACAAATCTATTCCTGCAAATGATGTTGCCGAAGCTATTATTGATTACGCTAATAAAAATGATTGTGATCTTATCATTCAAATGAATAAAAAAGATAAAAGTTTGGGTGAGATGTTTGGCGGAACCATGTCGGAAAAAATGGTTGACATCAGCAATGTGCCTATCTTAACTATTAACCCAATGAAAAGGGCAAGTTACAGTACAGGAATTCACTAAAGATCTTCTTAGTTCACCCCTCCAAAATTATTTAACAACATTGCCTTGCCCCACTTTTCTTTGCCGTATTGTTTTGCTAATTGCGCTTTGAATTCGGATGTGGCCATTGGTTTCTTTTTTGTTTTTGGCAATTGAAGCACTTCTAGTTTCGGTTGAATGATCTCCACTTTTTTTGCAAAATAAATTGTGCCTCCGTCCTCGGTTGCTAATCCTAATATCAAACCCGGTAATCCATTAAAACTTTCGGGACCAAAACCCGGAACAATATCATCGGCGTACCAAGCGTATACTCTGCTGCTGTCGTTCTCAACCCAAATAGCTTTTCGGCAATTATATCCTGCAATATTACGCTGACCGTCGGTGATCTTCCATTTTCGTTTTGATAATGAATCTTTGAGCATGAATTCTTCTCCCCATATTTTTTTGAAGGTCACTTTAGAATCGGTATTCTTGTTTTGATAGGTTGTGTTTCGAGATGTGGCCCACTCAAAGTTCTCGCGGTACTCACTTTCGACAGGTTTAAAGCATGAAGCAGAATCGGTGAATACCAATTCAAATTCATCTACTTTGATCTTATCCGATTCCTTTATCCATTCCTTCACATCTTCCCAATGTTTAAGACGTTTGTGCAAATTGGTCTTGCGCTCATACGTAACTTTACCATATGAAATTTGCGAGCTCACCGTTGAGATGAACACTAACAAAAAAATAATGCTATAGATCCTCTTAATCATCTTCCTTCTCTTCTTTTGTTTTTTGACTGTTGAATTTATACGTAAGGTTAAGTAAGAAATAGCGTGTGATGATCTTTGTTTTTGAATCGGTGATGATATTGTTATATACCTGTCTGTTGGCCACAATGTTTTGATTGAAGATATCAAACGCCTTTACTGCCACAACAAAATTCTCGAGTTTACCAAAATATTTGGTGATGGCGCCATTCACAATAAAATAATTGATATTGTATCCATTGGTACGTTTACTATTGATATTGTAATTAGCATCTGATTCAATAAAGATCTTCTTCTTCAATTCTAAACGGAAACTTCCATTGAACTGCTGTGATACATAAGGTTTATTATTTTGATTATTGATGGTTGAATGAGGAACATTATAATCGTACGATCCGCCGATATTAAAATAAAATTTTTCAAGATCAATCGTAATATCGCCGCCACCACTATACGTGAAATTACTTGTAGTATTCTTTACATTATTGATCATATTATTATTGCTATAGAAATTGGTATTTCCATTTGCGCTAAATATCAGTTGGCGTTTGAGCGTTGGCCAATTGGCGCCTAACCATCCTGCGCCATTATAATTTCCGTTCATATTGGTGGCGGTAGAAATGGAACGTCCAATAGAATCGTAAACTAAACTGCTTGAGAATGCGTTTTGCGTGATGTTATAATTTCCTCCCATCCAAAAGTATTTACCGGAAATAGGTTTATACGAATTGAAATTCAAATTGAATTGATGTGCGAACGTTGGCACTAAGTTAGGATTACCAAGCGTGATAAAATTTTGATTGGCGTTATTTGGTAAAGGCTGTAATTGATT
>JAHEYC010000009.1:0-57469 GCA_023251775.1 Sphingobacteriaceae bacterium
TAAAAAAGAAATCAGAAAAATTCAGCGGTATTATTAAAACAGGTCGCACACACTTTATGGATGCTACTCCGCTTTCGTTGGGGCAAGAATTTAGTGGTTACGTTCAACAACTAACCAATAGCATTCGGTGTTTAAAAAATGCATTGGAAGCAGTAAAAGAATTAGCCCTGGGTGGAACAGCAGTTGGAACAGGGTTAAATACACCAAAAGGATATGATGTATTAGTTGCCAAAAAAATTGCGGAGTTAACTAAATTACCTTTTATAACAGCGCCAAATAAATTTGAAGCATTAGCAGCACACGATGCCATGGTAGAAATGAGTGGTGCATTAAAACGTACCGCAGTTGCTATGATGAAAATTGCGAATGATGTTCGCATGTTATCTTCAGGTCCACGCAGTGGCATTGGCGAATTAATTATTCCCGATAACGAACCGGGCTCTTCAATTATGCCCGGAAAAGTAAATCCAACTCAACCCGAAGCTATGACCATGGTTTGTGCCCAGGTTATTGGAAATGATGTTGCCGTTTCGGTTGGCGGATCGATGGGACATTTTGAATTGAATGTATTTAAACCTGTAATTGCTGCCAATGTTTTACAAAGTGCGCGCTTAATTGGTGATGCATGCGTAAGTTTTAATGATAAATGTGCAGAAGGGATTGAACCAAATCTTCCAATGATAAAACAACATATGGAAAACAGTTTGATGTTAGTTACTGCATTAAATACGCACATCGGTTATGAGAAAGCGGCAAAAATTGCAAAGACCGCTCACAAAGAAGGAAAAACATTACGCGAAGCTGCTATTGGTTTAGGCTTTGTTACCAATGAGCAATTTGATCAATGGGTGAAGCCGGAAGATATGATCGGAAGTTTGAAGTAATTTCTATTCACTAATTTTTGATAGCGATACCACCCCTTTCACTTTTACCATTAACCGCAGCCGGAGTACCTTTATAATAAATATTACCGGTTTTCCATATGTGATATTCGAATGTACCATTTGTTGGCGCTGTAATATAGGCATCGGCTAAAGAAACAGATTCAATAAAAATATAATTCGTTACAGTCCCCTCTTCTGCATATAAATAATTGGTCCCGTTCATATACGAATACATTTTAGTGGTTGTGCCTTTAAAATAAATATTTCCGTTACCATGCGAACTTGTTTTTAATTCGGTATAATTTCCATAGATGAAGATGTCGCCGCCTTCCGAGCTAAAGAACATCGTGTCCTGAATAAAATCCGCATGTGTAATAATGTTACCAACCGAATTCGTGATCACTTTATCATATTCGGGAGCGGTAACGGTAATTTTTAATTTATCATCATAGCCTCGCACAAAATTGCATGCGTTATCATTGTCAATCATCAAAGTTCCGCTCTCTACCGATGTTCTAACTTTTTCTAATAAATTGGCGCCTCCAAATATTTCTACCTTATACTCATTTCCTTTTACTAAAGTAACATCAATATTGGTCTCAAGTGTTACAACTTTGAACGGCGTCATTATTCTTTCCATGCTAGTTTCCTTTCCCGCTTTCTTGAAACAATCGGGCGAACTCTTATTGCACGATATAATTATCACACTCACCAAAAAAATACATATGTAATTCATATATCTCATTTTTCCAATGGTAATCTATAACCTATTCCATAATCAAAACAATAGGCAACTGCCCAGTGAGTTCTTAATCCAAACGCTACCATCAATCCCTTCTTGCCCAAATATCTTACACCAATTTTATGATAGAAACTTCCATCGGGTGTTATTGGTTGATTAATATAAGTTCCCATTTCTATTGGTAAACTAATGCACCCGATATTATAGGAGTAACAAATTTTTGGTCCATAACGTAATTGCTGAAATACATTATCAGTTGGTTTATCTGATTCCTGAAGATCCTTTACATAATTCTGCTCGTAAAAAACATCAAATCCAACACCAAATTTATGTGTATTGCGTTTATTATAATTGTATCCAAACGACATGCACGCTGTAAGATACTTTTTACCGTGGATCTCGCCATCATTTACCCCATATGAATTCAACACCGTAAGTTCATGTCTGCTTTTATTTCTTGTACTGCTATCGATCTTCTCTACTGAAGGCGAATGCTTTTTGGTGACATTAAAATTAAACGCCATACCAACTCCAAAAATGTTCAAACCTAAATTTGGTGATTGTGCCCTTCCGTTGCTCACATGAGAGAACATAAAACCCGGTTCAAAACGAACATTTTTATTGATAGGAATATGCCAAAACCATTTGAATTGTACATACGCATTATACATACTTCCAATAGCGCCGTTCTTTTGATTTTCTTTAAGATCAAAATGTTTTGTCATGAACGCCGAGCCCCAACATAATCTTAAATACAAACGTCGTTTTCTATCGTTTTTATTCAAAGGGAGCTCTACAAACGGCGCAATAATTATTCCATAACCTAATTCCTTTTTATTAGCATAATCAACAAACGAAAGATTGACACCAATATCCGGCAAATTATTTTCTACCTGCCATAACTTATCTCCTAATGTAGGTTTTACGATATTAAGTTCATACGTTTTTGGATAACCGGTGATCAAATTACCCATCGAACTGCGGTGCTGAATGATGGCGGCATAATTTACATATGGCTTGATGTACCAATTAGGATTTGACACCAAGCCGCTTTGCGAAAGCACTATTGTACGAACAGAAATTAAAAAGGTTATGAATACTGCTTTTTTCACCCGATCTCAAAATTAATTAAAATTTAATTGCCTCTGGAGGCCGCTCTGTTAAAGTTTTATCTTAAATTTGAGCTAACCAAAAAAAGCAACCCTAAGGTCTTGTTCAAATTGAAAAATATAGCATTTTATGTTATTACGATCTTAGCTTTCGCAGCACTTATTTATTTTGTTCTTATAAATGGTAAAATACTCGAAATAGGTAAGAACATTAACCCGTCAACCGATCTTGCCGCTTCTACGTTCGATCAAATAAAAGATCTGTTCACGCACAACATCACGCATCCCTTAGCCATTTTACTTTTACAGATCATCACCATTATTTTTTTCGCGCGTACGTTTGGTTTTATTTTTAGTAAACTCGGCCAACCTTCTGTTATTGGCGAGATCATTGCAGGTGTTTTTCTTGGTCCCTCAGTTGTAGGAATGTGGTTCCCCGAATTCGGCGCTTTTCTTTTTCCAAAAACATCATTAGGGAATTTGCAATTTCTTAGTCAAGTTGGTTTAGTATTATTCATGTTTGTTATTGGAATGGAAGTTGATCTTAAAACTTTAAAAACAAAAGCAAACGACGCCGTTGTTATCAGTCACGCAAGTATCATTGTGCCATTTGGTTTAGGTATGTTACTAGCCTTATATCTTTACGAACAATTTGCGCCGACCGGCATCAACTTCATTTCGTTTGGATTATTTATGGGAATTGCCATGAGTGTTACTGCATTTCCTGTTCTAGCGCGCATTATTCATGAACGAAATCTTACCAAAACAAGACTTGGTGCATTAGTGATCACTTGTGCTGCCATTGATGATATTACTGCTTGGTGCGTATTGGCAACGGTAATTGCTATTGTAAAAGCAGGTTCAGTGGCTGCATCTTTGCTCACTATTTTATTGGCCGTTGTGTTTGTGCTCATCATGCTAAAAGTAGTTCAACCCTTTCTTAAAAAAATGGGCGAGATCTACACCAACAAAGAGGTCATGAGTTTAAATATCATTGCTTCCATCTTCGCTATCCTTCTTATTTCTTCTTTCATGGCCGAGATCATTGGCATTCATTCTTTGTTTGGCGCGTTTCTCGCGGGGGTTATCATGCCGCCTTCTGTAAATTTCCGTAGGATCATTATCGAAAAAACAGAATCGGTCTCTGTTGGTCTTTTACTCCCACTCTTCTTTGTATTTACAGGATTAAGAACACAAATTAGTTTATTGAATGAAGGACATTTATGGCAAGTGTGCGGACTCATTGTTTTGGTTGCAGTGGTTGGGAAATTTGCAGGAAGCGCTTTTGCGGCAAGATTTGTTGGACAAAGTTGGCGCGATAGTTTGGCCATTGGCGCTTTAATGAATACTAGAGGATTAATGGAATTGGTTGTATTGAATATTGGATACGATCTAGGAATTCTTTCGCCCGAAATATTTGCGATGCTTGTTATTATGGCATTGTTCACCACATTTATGACCGGACCTTCGCTCGATCTCATCAACATGATCTTCAAAAAAGAAAAAGATGAGTCCGTTGGAATTAAAAAACAAAATTTCCGCATCCTGCTTTCATTTGCAAATCCACTGAGCGGAAAAAAAATAATTCGTTTAGCTAATTTAATTTCGGGATATTCAAAGAACACCACCGAAATTACTGCTTTGCACGTTACGCCAAATGCGGATATTAACCAATATCAATTAGAGGAATACGAAAAAGAAAGTTTTAAACCCATAAAACAAGAATCAAATAAATTAGGACTCTCGATCAAGATCGCTTACAAGATCAATAATAATGTGAATGATGAGATCCTTGATGATGCTAATTCAGGAAATTATGATCTGCTTTTAGTTGGGGCAGGACAATCTATTTTTGAAGGCACTTTATTAGGACAAATGATAGGTTTAACAGCTTCTGCACTTCAACCCGATAAACTCATTGGTTCTTTGATAGGAAAATCATCTGTATTTAAAGGAAAAAAATTATTGGATGAAAAAAATACGCCTTTCATTAAACACAGTAAGATCCCGGTTGGGATTTTTATTGATCATAAATTAGAGAATATTGAATCGGTACTCATCGTTATCTCATCGGTTAGCGATGTTTTCCTTTTCTTTTATGCAAAAAAAATAATTCGTAACAGTCCGGCCAATATCACCATTTTAGATCATAAAGGTTTAATTGAATCCAATTTTGATCTCAAAGAAGAAGTGAATGGCTTAGAACATCTGTCTTCAAACACCGTGCAATTGATCCACAAAGGCGCTTGGGATGATAATTTACTGAACGATTATCAATTACTTGTTGCCAGCGTTGATAGTTACGACGATTTCTCAAATTCGGTGACCATTGACAATCCTAAGAATCTCTCTCTGTTGTTGATAAGACCTTAATGGTTAATAAAACCAAAATTCTCATCCTTCACCTTTAAATTCTTAAATTTGTTCTCTATGTCAAGAGAAGAAACTTTACGCTCATTCGAACGCCTGTTGAATATCATGGACGATCTCAGAGAAAAATGTCCCTGGGATAAAAAACAAACTATCGAATCACTTCGTCATTTAACCATTGAAGAAACCTATGAGTTAAGCGATGCTATTTTAAAGAATGACCTCAACGAAGTAAAAAAAGAATTGGGTGATATTTTATTGCACATTGTTTTTTACGCTCGCATAGGTTCCGAACAAAAAGCATTTGATATTAAAAAAGTAATGGATGATCTGTGCGAAAAACTTATTTACCGTCATCCGCATATTTATGGAGATGTAAAAGCAGAGACCGAAGAACAAGTAAAACAAAATTGGGAACAACTCAAGCAAAAAGAAAAAGGCGGAAATACAACCGTTCTATCGGGCGTTCCTAATAGTATGCCCGCGCTTTTAAAAGCGTATCGTATACAGGAAAAAGTACGCGCCATGGGTTTTGATTGGGAAAAACCTGAACAGGTTTACGAAAAAGTGAAAGAGGAAATGGATGAGTTTGAAAAAGAAGTAAAAGACGGTAACTCCGAAAAAGCCATGCACGAATTTGGCGATGTATTGTTCTCGTTCATTAATTATGGAAGATTTCTTGGCATTAATCCCGAAGATGCGTTGGAACACACCAATAAAAAATTCACCAAGCGTTTTAATTACATGGAAGCAAAAATAAAAGAGCAGAACCGGTCGCTAAAAGATTGTACGCTGGATGAAATGAATGTATTTTGGGAGGAAGCAAAAAAATTATAAGTGAGAACATTCCTAAAAAATAATTGGCATTTCCTTTCTCTTTATCTGCTGGCCTTAAGCATATCAGTTTACTATCTATTAAACTATAGTAAGATCCATATTCACTCTACAATAAATTTACTCGTAGGCGATCCAATTATTGATACGTTTTTTAAATACATCACGCATATTGGCGATGGTTGGGTTGCGGCAATGATAGGCACAATAGTTTTAATTTTAAATGCAAAAAAAGGGATCTACGTTATTTGCACTTATGTAGTGTCGGGACTTACAACCAATATATTAAAGACATATATTTTTGACGTGAGCAGACCGCATTTTGTTTATGGTTATTATGGACATTATTTTTCTCAATACAAGATCAAGTATGTGGATGGAATTGAACTGCTAGGATTGAATAGTTTTCCAAGCGGGCATGCCACAACAGCATTTTCCATATTTATTTCCCTGGCATTTGTTACCGAAAATAAATTATTAAAGCTCGTTTTCTTTTTATTGGCTTTCCTTGGTGCATTTAGCCGAACGTATTTATCTCAACATTGGTTGGTTGATATTACCGTAGGAAGTTTGATAGGAACAATTGGCGCAATTATTTTCTATTTTATTTTCATGGGTCAAAACAGATTACAAAAATTGGATAAACCTGTCTTAAAAATCTTTAATCCCTGAATAAGATCCTAAATAGCAATTTTCTCTTAGTTTCATTACTTGCTATTATTGCAGGCGCCATTTTTATTCCGCTTATTGGTAATTGTCCCTTATTTGATTGGGACGAAATAAATTTTGCCGAGTGCGCCCGCGAAATGATCATAACCGGAAATTATTCAACCGTTCAAATTCATTTTCAACCGTTTTGGGAAAAGCCGCCTTTCTTTATTTGGATGGAGGCCTTTTGCATGAATGTTTTTGGCATTGGCGAATTTGCGGCACGTCTTCCGAATGCCGTTTGTGGAATTTTTACCATTGTTACTCTTTATCTTGTTGGAAAAAAATTATTCTCGCAAAAATTCGGATTGCTTTGGGCACTCATTCATGCAGGAACTTTATTGCCCTCACTCTATTTCAAATCAGGAGTTATAGATCCTTGGTTCAATTATTTTATTTTTCTGTCACTCATTCTGTTCATCGTTTCTATTCATACCGAAAATTCTAAGAAGTGGTTGTACATTGCTTTATCGGGAATTATCCTTGGAATTGCTGTTCTTACAAAAGGTCCGGCCGCCTTATTGATCGAAGGTGCTTGCGTATTTTTATTCCTTTTATTCTCGGGCAATATCAAATTCCTTTTCAAACCACTTTTCTTTTTCTTTGTGTTCACCATTTTATTTTCGAGTACTTCATGGTTCTTGTTCCAATATTTAAATGGCAAAACGTATATCATCGAGCAATTCATCAACTATCAAATGCGTTTGTTGAATACAGAAGAAAGCGGTCATGGCGGACCATTCATTTACCATTTTATTGTTCTTTTACTTGGATGTTTTCCAACTTCTATTCTTTTTATTCTTTCCTACAGAAATAAAACCGCTATTACTTTACCTCAATCTCACACGCGCTTGATCCTTTTAGTTTTATTTTGGGTGGTTCTGTTGTTATTTTCCATCGTAAAAACAAAAATTGTACACTACTCTTCTCTTTGTTATTTCCCAATTTCTTTCATTGCTACATTTGGAATTTTACATAAAGATCTTGGAAAAGCATTTGGCGTATCGCTCAAAACTTTATTCATCATCATTGCTGCTTTATTCTCAATACTTGTTATTGCATTCACACAGATCAACCGCTTAATTCCTATTCTCTTGGAAAAAGATCTGATCAAAGATGAATTCGCCAAATTAAATTTAAATGCCGTTATTAGTTCGCATAGTTATGAATTGTTCATTCCTGTTTTGTTTTTAATTGCGATGTATTTTGTGTTCAAGGGGATTAAAACAAATACGATTAAAACGATCGCCATTGGTTTTGCGGTGAATATTGTTTTTATTGTTGGGGCCATCAATACCTTTGTTCCAAAAGTTGAACTGATCTCACAACATGCCGCTATTGCATTTTATAAAGAGTGCGCCAAACACGATTGTTATGTGGAGACCAACGATTTTAAAAGTTATGCGTACATTTTTTATTCAGATAGAAGACCTCATCATTACCAAAGCAAGTCGTTGACCGATTTCATTGAGTATTTTTTTTCGGTGCAAGAAAAAGGTGCCTTCAAATTGAATTATTACGCCACAGCTAATTGTTTTTGGATGAAAACAAAAGACATGGATAAGCCTGCTTTTTTGGTAAGTAAAACTCCCAATAATAAAGATCTTGAAAAGTACCCCGGAGTTAAAGAAATGTACCGAAGCAACGGATTTTCCTTCTTTGTAAAGATGCCTGTCCCTGCCAAATAGTCTCTTTATGGCTACGGCACAATAAATGCATATATTTAATACCGAATTTAAAGGTTTTACATGACAGAATACAATGATAACAAGGGTTTACAGCTTAGAACGCTGATCGAGGACGATACGGATTTTATTCCATTACTCACTCCCGACGACGAAGAGAACTTTGAGGCAGAAAAAATGCCCGATATTCTGCCAATATTACCGTTGCGTAATATGGTGCTGTTTCCGGGTGTAGTAATACCAATTACAGTTGGTCGCGATAAATCCATTAATCTTATAAAAGACGCTAACCTTGGCAATAAAATTATTGGTGTTGTAGCACAAAAAAATGATCAAATTGAAGATCCGGCTTTTGAAGATCTTCACACCGTAGGAACCGTAGCAAACATCGTAAAAGTTTTAAAAATGCCTGATGGTAACACAACCGTTATCATTCAAGGAAAAAAACGTTTCAAGGTCACAAACTTCATTCAAAGTGAACCGTATCATAAAGCGAACGTTGTTCCATTTAATGATCCAAAACCTTTAAGGACCGATAAAGAATTTGAAGCTATCATCAGTAACATTAAAGAAGTTTCGCATCAGATCGTAAAAAAATCACCAAACATTCCGAGCGATGCAGGATTTGCCCTCAATAATATAGAAGGCCCAAATTTCCTCATCAATTTTGTTTCTTCCAATATGAACAGCACCACCGAAGAAAAACAATTGATGTTAGAGATCGCCGATCTAAAAACGCGAGCTATGAAATTATTGGAGTATCTCAATAAAGATCTTCAAATGTTAGAGTTGCGAAATCAGATCACCGATAAAACTAAACAAGATATTGATAAGCAACAACGCGAATATTTTTTGAATCAACAAATGAA
This sequence comes from Sphingobacteriaceae bacterium, assembly GCA_023251775.1. Classification (GTDB taxonomy): domain Bacteria; phylum Bacteroidota; class Bacteroidia; order B-17B0; family Aurantibacillaceae; genus Aurantibacillus. Next base: position 9,202 of record JAHEYC010000009.1, read on the forward strand.
AACTATCCAAGAAGAATTGGGTGGAAATAATTTTGAGCAAGAAATAGTTGAATTAAAAGAACGCGGTAAAAATAAAAAATGGAGCAAGCAAGTTCAGGAAGTTTTTGAAAAGAATATTTCAAAACTTCAACGTATGAATCCAAATGCCGCTGAATATGCTATTCAAACAAATTATGTAGAGTTATTATTAGATCTTCCTTGGCAAGAAGAAGCAACTTCAGATAATTTTGATCTAAAACATGCGCAAACTATTTTGGATGAGGATCACTTTGGATTAGATAAAGTAAAAGATCGCATCATTGAACATTTAGCAGTGCTTAAACTGAAAAAGAATTTAAAAAGTCCTATTATTTGTTTGTATGGTCCTCCGGGAGTTGGAAAAACTTCTTTAGGAAAAAGTATTGCAAAAGCGTTGGGAAGAAAATACGTTCGCATGAGTCTTGGTGGTTTAAAAGATGAAAGCGAGATCCGAGGACATCGCAAAACTTACATTGGCGCAATGCCCGGACGAATTTTACAGAATCTTAAAAAAGTACAATCCTCAAATCCTGTTTTTATTTTGGATGAGATAGATAAAGTTGGAAATGATTTTCATGGTGATCCATCTTCTGCCCTCTTGGAAGTTTTAGACCCTGAACAAAATTCAAATTTTTACGATAACTTCTTGGAAATGGATTATGACTTGAGTAAAGTGATGTTCATTGCTACGTGTAATAATTTAAATACTATTCAACCTGCTTTGCGCGATCGTATGGAGATCATTGAAGTGAATGGCTATACAGTAGAAGAAAAAATTGAGATCGCAAAACAACATTTAATTCCAAAACAAACCGAAGAAACAGGTTTGAAAAAAACACAATTAAAATTAAGCGATAAAGTCATTGAATACATCATTGATAATTATACCGGCGAAAGTGGAGTACGTGGATTAGAGAAAAAAATATCTAAGATCGCAAGATATACAGCAGTAAGTATCGCAAAAAACGAAGCCTCGCCAAAAATTGATGAAGGAAGTTTGAATAAAATTCTTGGTCCTGCCCACGTAAAAGATAAATACCAAGGAAATGATATTGCAGGCGTTGTTACAGGTTTAGCGTGGACACAAGTTGGTGGCGATATTTTATTTATTGAAACAAGTTTAAGTAAGTCGAAGAACGCAAAACTCACACTCACCGGAAATTTAGGTGATGTAATGAAAGAAAGTGCTACACTTGCTTTAGAATATATTAAAGCGCATCCGCATATTTTAGATGTGAAGCCTGAAGTATTTGAAGAATATTCTATTCATATCCATGTACCCGAAGGTGCAACACCAAAAGACGGTCCAAGCGCGGGAATTGCCATGTTAACGTCATTAGCAAGCGCGTTCACAAAACGTAAAGTAAAAAAAGCATTGGCTATGACCGGCGAAATAACCCTTCGCGGAAAAGTATTACCTGTTGGCGGAATAAAAGAAAAGATCTTAGCAGCAAAACGTGCCGGCATCAAGGAAATTATTTTATGCGCCGATAATAAAAAAGATATTGAGGATATTAAACCTCATTATTTAAAAGGATTGCAATTCCATTATGTGAGCAGAATGGAAGAGGTTCTGGATGCAGCTTTGCTGAAGGAAAAAGTGAAGTAAATATTTTCGAGAAGATCGATCGGACCGAAGGTCCGATATGGCCTCTATGTTCTCTTTTAAGCATTATAGTTTTCCAAACTTCCTATTTATTGTAATTCCATTTCTCCGTGAACCTCTGTGAAACCTCAGTGCTCCTCCGTGGTTAAATTTATCCTGAGCTTGTCGATTGGCTGCCTCTAAAAACCTTTCTATCACTCCTTTGTATAATAGCATAGAATACCTAAATTTGTGCCCAAATTGAGCAACACAGGCACAGATATTCAATCACCCGTAGTCACCTATTCTAAATTTTCCGCTTTTTTACAACTTACCAAATTTCGTTTAGGAAGCCTGGTTGTTTTTTCGGCGGTGATCACTTACTTAACCGTTGCCGAACATATAGATTGGAAACAACTCACCGCTTTATGCATTGGAGGATTTTTGGTAACAAGCGCTGCTAATGGATTTAATCAAATAATCGAAAAGGATCTTGATAAATTAATGGATCGCACAAAGAACAGGCCAATGCCAACAAACTCACTCAATAATGCAGAGGCCATGGTGTTTTGCGCTTTAATGGGAATTGGTGGAACAATTTTACTTTGGACATACACTAACGCTTTAAGTGGAATTTTAGGATTTATTTCAATTGTTCTTTATGCCTTAGTTTATACGCCTTTAAAACGCAGAACTCCTTTCTCTGTTCTTGTTGGCGCTTTTCCGGGAGCTATTCCAACATTGATTGGTGCTGTTGCCGCAACCGAAGGTTTTGGTCACGTTACATTTTTTGCGCTTTTACTTTTTTCCATTCAATTCTTTTGGCAATTCCCTCATTTTTGGTCATTGGCATGGTTCAATGATGAGGATTATAAAAGAGCATCTTTTTATATGTTGCCTTCAAGTGGCGGCAAAGACAATGCATCCAAATTTCAAATTTTACTTTATACAGCAATTCTTTTAATTGTAAGTACATTTCCTTTTGTATTTCATTACGTTGGTTTATTAAGTATGAGCGCCGTTGTTATTTGTGGATTAGCGATGTTATTACAAGCCTATAACTTTTACCGTTTAAGTACCGATCAACAAGCAAAAAAATTATTTTTCACTACACTCATCTATTTACCCGTAGTTCAATTAGCATTAATGACTAAAATATAATTCATGTCAACAGTAAAAATTAAAAAAGAAGGCCCACACAAAGCCGAACTCATCGAAATGAGAAAAAAAACAGCAAAACCTTTGTTGTGGATCGGTATTGTAAGTATTGTGATGTTGTTTGCAGGACTCACAAGCGCTTATGTTGTTAGAGCCGATAATGGAAATTGGTTAGTATTTCATTTACCACCAATTACTATTATAAGTACAGGCGTAATTATTGCCAGTAGTTTAACCATGATCATTGCTCAATTTGCCATCAAAAAAGACAATATAAAGCTGGCTTCTTTATTTTTGTTTATAACTTTCATTTTGGGCCTCGCTTTTACCTACACGCAATACGCAGGATGGAAAGAATTAACCGGTCAGGGCATCTATTTCCTTGGAAAATATAGTAATGCCTCGGGATCCTTTTTATACCTCATTGCCGTGATGCATTTATTCCATCTTTTTGGAGGCCTAATTGCCCTGTTAATAACTTTGACCAAGTGCCTCCGAAACCGCTACAGTTCGCAGGATTCCCTAGGGATTGAGCTTGCCGCCATCTACTGGCATTTTTTAGACGTTCTATGGATATATTTGTTTTTGTTTTTATATTTTTTTCGTTAAACTTGTACCCAATATTTTAATCTTTATTAACAGATCAATATGGCTCATATAGCAGAATACGATGCAAAAGAAGCCTGGAGCGGCGGACAGTCGCCATTCAGGGTTAGTTACGGTAAAATGTTCATGTGGTTCTTCCTCATTTCCGATGCCTTAACGTTTGGTGGTCTCCTTGTTTCTTACGGTTTTATCAGGCATAAATATGCCGAAGTTTGGCCTAAAGCGGAGAACGTTTTTACCCACTTTCCTTTTGTAGAACAACATTTGCCTTTGGCTTATGTGGGTTTAATGACCTTTATCCTCATCATGTCGTCGGTTACCATGGTATTGGCCGTAGAAGCCGGTAAACGTATGGATAAAAAAGGCGTATTGATATGGATGTTCTGGACAATTATTGGAGGTTTAGCTTTCGTAGGCTCACAAGCTTGGGAGTGGTTCCACTTTATTGTTGGAACAGATGAAGGTGCGATGCGAAATGTATGGGATATGGCTACGCAAAAATATGTTCTTCAAGAATGGCACGGGGCCAATATGGTCGTCAACGAATATGGAGTGCCTCAATTCGCTAATTATTTCTTCTTTATTACAGGATTCCACGGAACCCACGTATTCTCGGGGGTTGTGATCAATTTCGTTATTTTTATGAATGCCATCAATGGCACTTACGAACGCCGCGGCCATTACGAAATGGTTGAAAAGGTTGGTTTGTACTGGCACTTTGTAGATCTTGTTTGGGTATTCGTATTTACGTTCTTCTATCTATTGTAAAACATTAAAAAACAAAAATTATGGACTTCGCACACGATAATTATCCCTCATATGAGACCATGTACAACCATGATGAGGCTTACGGAAAAAAAGCACGTCGTACTTTGTGGAATGTGTTTTGGATCATGTTGGCGATCACTATCGCCGAGCTTGTTGTAGGTTTTATGGCTCCGGGAAAGGGCTGGACAGGCGCTTTATGGCTAAAGATCTTCTTTATCTCATTTACCCTTATTAAAGCGGGTTATATCGTAATGGCCTTTATGCACTTAGGTCACGAGGTAAAATTCTTTAAATATGTCATTTTAATGCCTTATATCGTATTTATGTTCTACCTCATATTTATCGTGTTGGTTGAGGGTACTTATGCAGGCGAAAAAGGCAATGTTACAAGGGTAGATCAGGTGCTGGTACAGCAACAGATCAACCTGCGAAAATCGCATGGTCACGGTGCCGCCCATGAGGCCGCAGCAGGCCACGAAGAAGCCCCAAAAGAAGAGGCTCACCACTAAAAACTTAAAATCCGCTCATAAGCGGATTTTTTATTTTGGTCGATAAAAACCCGTATTTTGTGGTAAATTTTAAGTCCAAAAATGTTAAATATTTTATTGTTAAAATTTTCTAATAAAAAATTAAATCTTTATATTAGCCACTTGAAACCGTTAAACTATTGTATGAGAAATCTTAGAACCTTATCAATCATTGTAGTTGTATTCGCTTTATCGATCACAACTGTATTCTCTCAAAAAGTATTGAAAAAAGCTGATGCCTACTTTGAATTAGGGCAGTACTACAGCGCTATCAATTACTACAAACAGGCATATGCGCCTGCATCAAAAGCGCAAAAGCCTGCGATCTTATACAAAACCGGTTATGCCAGCCAAGAGATCAACGATTACAAAGGGGCAGAGACCTATTACCAAAAAGCAATTGCTGCAGGATTTGACGATCCAAATGTATACTACCGTTTAGCGGAAGTATTAAAAAATCAAAACAAATATGCAGAAGCAACTGTTGAGTACAACAACTACAAAGCAAAAGGCGGTAACGCTAAAAAAGCTGATCTAGGTGTAAAATCTTGCGAGTTATCTCAACAATGGAAAGACGCTCCAATGCGTTACAAAATTGAGAACATGGCATTGATCAATTCAAAAGAAAGTGATTATGCGCCAAGCTTCGCCGATAAAAAATATCAAACATTAAATTTCACATCACGTCGTCCGGGTAATGCTGGTGGCGAGATCGACGCTAACACAGGTGGAAATAAATCTGATATCTACGAAACAAAAGTAGATAAGAACGGAAAATGGTCTACACCAATGTTACTTCCTCCAACAGTTGATTCTAAATTCAACGAAGGTGTTGGTTGCGTAAGTAAAAAAGGTGATATGATCTTCTTTAGCCGTAGTCCTGAATCTACAGGTAAGCAATTAAAGACTCAGATCTTCATGGCAAAAAAACAAGGTAATACTTGGGGCGAAGCACAAGTGCTTCCATTTTGTATCGATTCAATTGCATTTGGTCACCCATACTTAAGCGCTGATGGTAAAGTATTATACTTTGCATCACGTATGAGCGGTGGTTACGGTGGAGCTGATATTTGGTATAGCACTTACGATGCAAAAGCAAACGTTTGGGGCAAGCCTGTAAATTGCGGTCCTGCAGTTAATACCGATGGTAACGAATTATATCCTACACTTTCTGATGACAGCAAAAAATTATATTTCTCTTCAGATACTCATCCGGGTATGGGAGGTTTAGATATTTTTGTTTGCGCAGGTGAGAATAACAAATACACAAAGCCGGCAGAGAATTTAAAATACCCTTTGAATTCTGCTTACGATGATTTCAGTATCGTTTACGAAGGTAAAAAGAACAAAGGTTTCTTAACTTCAAACCGCGAAGGTGGTAAAGGAAGTGATGATATCTGGAGCTTTAACTTACCTCCATTAGTGTTCAACGTGCGCGGACAAATTAGCGACGAAGGTGATGCCTTAGCAAAAGGTAAAGGTGAGCCTGTTGAGAACGTAAAAGTAAAAATTGTTGGTAGCGATGGTTCAATAAAAGAATTCACAACTTCAAAAGACGGTTCATACAAATTAGAGAAATTAAAAGAAGGAACTACTTACACTGTATCAACTGAAACAGGTCCTACTTGTAAATCTACTACTCACAGCCGTGATGGTTTCTTAGCTAACAAAGATCAACGCATTATTTCAACAGCACAAATGACAGGTTCAAAAGACTTCGTAGCTGATTTTGAAGTGAAGCCGATTGTAAAAGAGATCCGCATGCCGGAGATCGTTTATGACCTAGGTAAAGCAGATCTTCGTCCTGAGTCAAAAGATTCATTGTTATTCTTATATAACATCTTAAAAGATAACCCAACTATCATTTGTGAGCTTAACTCGCACACCGATACACGTGGTAAAGCTGCAGCTAACATGACACTTTCTACAGCTCGTGCTCAATCGTGCGTTGATTTCTTGGTAAAAGAAAAAGGAATTCCTGCTGAGCGTTTGGTTGCTAAAGGTTATGGTATGACAATGCCTCTAGTTTCTGATGCGGTTATCAAGAGTGCTAAAACAACTCAAGAAAAAGAAGCATTACATCAAAAGAATCGTCGTACTTCGTTCAAGATCTTGAACTTTAACTACGTTGATCCTAATGCACCTAAAACGGGTCCTGGTAAAAACCCTGATAAAGATCCTGATGATCCTGAAGAGGAATAAGATTTTATAAATGCTATAAAAAAGACCCCTGCAAATTGCGGGGGTTTTTTATTTTTACCATACCTCTCTTGCCACGAATTACACTAATTTCACTAATCTGTGTTTATAGAGTTTAGATTAATGTAGAGAAAGGCGAGATGTTTTAGCAACTAACTACACTGATCTATGTTTAGCAGGTTTTGATCAATACACACAGTTTAGTGAAATCAGTTCATACAGATTAGTGAAAATTCGTGTAATTGGTGGCTTAAAAAAGATCCGAGCAGCGAAGCTGCGATGATAAATGTAATAAGAGTGCAAAAGAACTTTGTAGTATATAAAAGCAGCGCCGGAAGTGGTAAAACATTTACCCTGGTAAAAGAATATCTTAAACTTGCTCTTACTGATCCTAAAAAGCTTACTTATAATTTTAAACGCATTCTAGCACTCACGTTCACTAATAAGGCCGCCGCAGAAATGCGGATGCGTATTATAAAAGCGTTAACTCATATTTGCGAGGGAAAACCAAACGAACTTGATACACTACTCTGCAAGGAAATAAATATCGATCAAAAAGAATTAAAAGCAAGGGCTAAGATCCTCATCAATCATATCCTTCATCATTATTCTGATCTTTCAGTAAGCACAATAGATAGTTTCTCGCACAAAATTGTAAAAACCTTTGCGCACGATCTAAAATTGCCCGTTAATTTTAATTTAGAGATGGATACAGGCGAGTTCTATAATAAAGTAGTATCACAACTCATGAGCGAGATCGGCAACGATAGTTCCATTACGTTTCTTTTAAAAGAATTTGCTTTAAATAATTTGGATGAAGAACAAAATTGGGATCCCGAAAAAAGTATGCAAGAGTTTGCCAAGCTTTTGCAAAAAGAAAATTCGGTGGAGCACGTAAAACATCTGGTATCGCTCAACGAAAAGGAATTAACGGATATGAAAGATACCTTAAATCAAAAACTTAAGGACCATAAACTTTTCATTCAGAAAAAAGGTAAGGAAGCAGTTGACCTTATACAAAAACAAGGTTTGAGCGATGATGATTTTGCTTATAAAAAAGGCGGTGCGCAAAGTTTTTTTAGAAAATGTGCCGACTTTGAATTAGACGATAGCAACTCTCGAATAAGAACATCACTTGAGCGAAATGAATGGCTTCCAAAAATTGCTGATGCCGAAACAAAGAACAAGCTTAACGCCATTGCTCCTGAATTGAATAAATTGGGAAATGAATTACTCACTTATATAGAGGCGAACAGTGGAAAAATTATATTATATGAACTATTAAGAAAACGCATCTACCCTATTCTGCTTTTGACTAAGATCCAAAGCATAAGTAATGACTTAAAACAAGACGAGCAGTTAGTATTTATAGAAGAATTCAATACGCGCATTTTTGATCTTATAAAAAATGAACCTGTGTCGTTTATTTACGAACGTTTGGGAGAAAGGTATAAGAATTTTTTGCTGGACGAATTTCAAGATACAAGCACGTTGCAATGGCAAAATATTTTACCGCTCATCGAGAACAGTTTGGCCGATGGTAATTTTAATTTGGTAGTTGGCGACGGAAAACAAAGTATTTACCGTTGGAGAAATGCCAATGTAAAACAATTTGCTTTACTTCCTCATTTGGAAGGCACAGAAACTTCACTTTTAATGGCGCAGCAAGAAGAAGCCCTTATAAGAAATTACAAAGAAGAACAACTCAATGTAAATTACCGCAGCCGAAGCACCATTATTGAATTCAATAATAGTTTGTTCTCACATTTAAGTAAAACGCTTTTAAAGGAGGTATACGATAAAATTTATCAAGGACAAGAACAGATCATCAAAAACAAAGAACTTGGTTATGTCACTATCACCAATGAAACAAAACCAAGTGATGAATTGGAAGAATTTGTTTTTGATACAACATTCCAGCATATTGATCGCTCGCTAAAAAATGGGTATTCGCTAAAGGACATTTGTATTTTAACCGATTCGAACCGACGGGGAAGTGATATTGCTAATTTTTTAAGTGAGAAAGGTATTCCGGTTATTTCAAATGATTCGCTTTTGCTAAGTAATTGCGTAGAGATAAATGCGCTCTCTGCATTTTACCAATATATTCAAAATGGAAAAGATCATATAAGTGCATCGGTGGTATTGCACTATTTATTATCGGTAAAAAAAACAGATCAAGATCAATTTCATAATGCTGTATTGGGAATTACAACAAAAGATCTTTATCAAACACTTGCTGAATTGAAAATTTCTATTTCGGAAACAGAATTACAAACCAAAAATCTATTAGACATTGGTATTTATCTTATAGAACGATTAGGAATGGATCAAATTGATGCCGCAGGAATTTATCTTCGCTTCTTTTTGGATGAAGTGAGTAAATTCATGAGTACGCAAAATTCGAATGTGAGCGACTTTAATACCTGGTGGGAAAAACGATCAAAAGATTCTTCACTTATTATTTCGGAAGGATTGAATGCTGTAAAAATAATGACCATTCATAAAAGTAAAGGTTTAGAATTCCCTATTGTTATAGCGCCATTTTGTAATTGGAATATTGCCAAGAGTGGCGAACAATGGATAACACTACATGATGAAGATCTTCCAATTCAAAGTGCGTATATTCCTTTAAATAATACTACGGCCACTGCAGGTTTTTCTGATGAGCTTGAACAAGAAACTCAAGAACGAATACTAGATAATATCAATAAACTTTATGTGGCATTTACAAGGGCAGTTGATGAATTGCATATTATTTCTTCCATTTCTACAGGAGATAAACGTCAAACCGTTGATCTTTGGCTTCGTCCTTTTATTGAATCCTCAAACATTCTCAAAAAAACAGAAAAGGGTTATGAATTAGGTTCTGCAACAAAACCTTCAAAGCCAAGCGAACAAACAAGTGATATCATTAAATTAGAACATTTGAATTTAAGTTCCGAATTGCATTCTGTAAAAATAAAAGGCAGTTTTTTAAATGGTAGTGAACTTGCAGAAGGTGCTAAACAGAAAGGGATTGTAATGCATTACGTGCTTTCAAAAATAAAACATGAAGCAGATATTGATCGCGCCTTGCAAGAAGCAGTTTTAGAAGGTATGATAAGTTTAGTTGAGCAAGAAGAATTAAAGATCACCCTTTTAAAACTCATTCAACATAAAGAATTAAAAGCCTATTACGATCCAACAAAAAAGATCTATACCGAAAAAGATATCTTAATGGATACCGGCGAAATTTTACGTCCCGACCGCATTGTCATATCCGAAAATGAGGCCTGCATTATTGATTATAAAACCGGGAAGGAAAACCCTGCTAAGTACGAGCGGCAAATGAAAGACTACCAATGGGCGCTTGAAAAAATGGGGTACCAAAACATCAAAAAATTGCTGGTTTATATTGAAGAACTTAAAATAATTGAAGTATATTAGTGTCTTATAAACCTATGAAAAAACTACTTTATTCAGCGGCATTTTTAACCTGTTTAGGTCTTGATGCACAAAACCCCGGCATCCGTTTAAATTATATTGATTCGAGCGCAAAACCCGGAAATGATTTTTATACATTCTGTAACGGTAAATGGCAAAAATCATTTAAACTTTCGGAAAGTGATTCGCGTTACGGAAGTTTTAACGAGATAAACGATAATAATTTAAAGAATATCTATACGATCTATACCTTAGCTTCCAATGATAAAACGGCGAAGCCCGGAAGTAATGCTCAAAAGCTGAGAGATTTTTATAATACCGCCATGGATTCTACCAAGGCAAATGCTTTGGGAATAAAACCTATTCAACCGCTTTTACAACAAATTGATAAGGTAAAAACGGCCGAAGAGATAGTTATGCTCAAGAGTAATTTGGATATGATCGGAATACGTTTGTTCTATGCCGGCGGTGTTGATCCGGATCTTAAAAATAGTAAACGTAATTTATTTCAATTCAATCAAGCGGGATATGGTTTAGGTGATAAGGATTTTTACTATAATCCTAAATTTGAAAAATTAGTTGGGAAATATAAAGAGCATATTGCAAAAATGTTGGTATTGGCGGGCGAAGACCAAGCTAAAGCAACACAGATCTCACAACAAATATTTGAACTGGAAAAAAAGATCCTCGACAAAGGAAAAACAACACCTGAAATGCGTGATCCGGAAAAATTGTATAATCCGGTTGGTAAAGCCGATCTTGCTAAACTGGCGCCCCTATTTAAATTTGATTCGTATTTTAAAAGTTTAGGAATTGTACAACCTGATACAGTTATCCTTCATTCATTGGAGTATTTTTCTGCTTTGAATGCGATCATTGCAAGTACCGATGTAAGCACCCTTAAAAATTATACCAAATGGTTAGTGATCCACGAAGCTGCGCCATTTCTTTCCAAAGAATTTGTGAACGAGAATTTTGATTTCTATGGTAAAACATTAAGCGGGGCGCAAATTCAAAAAGTAAGATGGCAACGCGTTCATAATATTGTGAATGGTACGCTTGGTGATATTATTTCGGAAGCCTATGTAAAAAAATATTTTCCGCAATCATCAAAAGATAAATTATTAGCGCTTATTGATAATCTTATTGCAGCTTACCGCGAGCGAATTGACAGCCGACCTTGGATGGATGCCGCAACAAAAAAACAAGCGCATCGTAAACTTGATCTACTCATCAAAAAAATTGGTTTCCCTGATAAATGGAAGAATTATTCCACTTTGCAAATTGCAACCAATTCGTATTGGGAAAATGTAGTAAAAGCCACCAATTTTGCCATCAAAGAAAATTTAGCAGAGCTTAAAACACCTGTTGATCGTTACAAATGGTTAATGACGCCTGTGATGGTGAATGCTTATTATAATCCTACAACTAACGAGATCACTTTTCCTGCAGCCATTTTACAACCACCGTTTTATGATGTAACGGCGGAAGACGCTGCCAATTACGGGACCATGGGCGCTATTATTGGTCACGAATTAACTCACGGATTTGATGATCAAGGCGCGCAATTTGATGCAGAGGGAAATTTAAAGAATTGGTGGAGCGAACAAGACCTTAAGAATTTTAAAGTAAAGCAAGAAGCAATTGTAAAACAATTTGATGGATACATTGCTATTGATAGCACGCACGTAAATGGTTCGCAAACGCAAGGAGAAAATATTGCGGATCTTGGGGGATTAACGATGGCGTATTACGCTTATAAAAAATCATTAAAAGCACAAAAATCAAAAGTGATTGGCGGGTTTACCGGCGAGCAACGTTTATTTATTGCTTGGTGTCAAGGTTGGAAAACAGTAAGCCGTGATGCGGAATTAAAACGTTTGATCACGGTTGATTTTCATAGTCCGGGTTATTTTAGAGCATGGGCACCGCTTACCAACATGAAAGAATTTTATGAGGCCTTTGATGTAAAACCGGGCGACAAACTTTATATAGCTCCCGAAAAACGAATCGAGATCTGGTAATGAAAAAAATACTCTTCGGCTTTTTAATTGCTCCATATATATTTGTTGCGCAACTCAACAAATTTATTGCCGAGTGGGCCGAAGATAAAGATCTAAAAAGCGCTGTACTCAGCTATTGTGTTTACGATTATAAAAACGATCTGGTATTAGCCGAAAATAATGCGCATACCTTTATGATCCCCGCCAGCACTATGAAAGCCATTACTACGGCGGCGGCATTAAAAACATTAGGAAATAACTACAGATTCCAAACTAAAATTGCGTATACCGGAAAATTTACCAAAGAAACCGGCGTTGTTGATGGCGATGTTTTGATCATTGGCAGCGGAGACCCAACCATTCAATCAGAAAGTTTTTATAAACCCGATTCAACAGGTTTGATGGATAAATGGGCTCAAGCATTAAGTGCAGCAGGCGTAAAAGAAATAAAAGGAAAAATTATTGGCGATGGCTCGGCTTGGGAACATCAAGTGCCGGGCAATTGGATCTGGGCCGATATTGGAAATTATTTTGGTGCTGTGCCTTGCGCTTTATCATTTATGGATAATAAATTTAAAGTGATATTTAATAGTAAGGAAGCAGGAAGTACGGTGGAAATGGTAAAAATAATTCCTGAATCGCTTACGGCAAAAATGACCATAGTAAATAAAGTCATTGCTAAAGGAACAGAGGACGAAGCTTTTGTTTATGGAGATCCGTTTGGGTATACAAAATATATTTCCGGTAAAATTCCGCCCAACAAAAAGAATTTTGAAGTGGAGGCCTCTATGCCCGACCCTGCTTTAATTTGTGCGGAGAGTTTATTGAACTCTTTAAAAAAGACTGGGATAAAATGTAATAATATTGCCGCAAGCACTTACGAAAAAAGAGATACAAGCGTAAAATGCGTTACGTTGTACACGCACTATTCCCCTTCTCTCGAAAAAATTGTTCAGGTAACAAATATTACCAGCAATAATTTATTTGCTGAAACATTATTAAGGGCCATGGCGTATGGAAGTCCCTCGAACGGAATTGAATTAGTGAAAAAATTCTTAGTAGCCAAAGGAATTGAAACTTCCGAATTATACATGACCGATGGCAGCGGTTTATCTCGCGCCGATCTTGTTACTACAACCTTGCAAGCAAAAATGTTAGGGAAAATTCAAGAGGATAATATGATCGCCAAAAGTTTTTATAATTCATTGCCCATTGCCGGCAAACAAGGTAGTATGAGCAATATTGGCAAGGGAACTTATATTGAAGGAAAAATGCGCGCTAAAACCGGTTATATCAATAGAGCGCGTGGCTATTGCGGTTACATTACCACAAAAACAGGAAAAGAATTGTCGTTCTCCATTCTTTTTAATAATTACAATTGCAGCGCTAAAGAAGCAAAAGTTAAGATCGAGAAATTTTTGGTGGCTTTGGGGGAGGAGTAGATGGGCCTTCTTGCCTCTGTTATAAGCTGGCTTTTATTCTTTTTTTGAGTTCATTTTTTGCTTTCTCAAGATCCGTAGATAGTTCTTTTTCAATATCCTTAATTAGGGTTCTACCATAAAACCACAGAAATTTATCTATTTGATAGTTTGAGTAATTCCCAAGTTTAAAAGCCTCTTTAAACTCACAAAATGTGTCATAGAACTCTAAATAGTTTTTAGGGTTTGAAAAAACAATTTTTGATTTATTCTTCTGACCTAAATAACCTTTTATTACTATCCAAATATAACTGTCATAGATTGGAATTTTCTTATTGCTTAAGAAGTGAACATACTTTGATGCAAATGATAAATTGTTCCTCCTAAAATTTTCATCCTTTTCGTTTTTCCATTCGATTCTTGAAATTTTATCGACATAATTTATAAAGTCTTCGATTTTTTCAAGTTTATAATTTTCTCTGGATGTTTTAGAAATTTGGTCAACAACTGGGTTAATATTTGTAATAGCTGTTGAATAAATTTTATTTAAGGCGGCTACTTTAATAAGGACGTCGTATTTGTTCTTATCATCATTAAACACAATAAATAATTTTTGTAGTTTTTCATTAAGTTCATCACCTTCAATTTTGGAATAATTTTCATGAGTTAAATTAATGAAATTGTCGTCTGGAAGTTTTAGTTTCATTTAACGGAATTGTCAATTTGATGTTGAATTGTAAATATAGCTTATTTTATCTTCCTTTTTAAAGGTTCACAACAACAATAAGAATGTCCGCTCCAATCGTGAGTCCAACCTCTTCATTATCCTACATCAATATCAACCGCTTTGTTATCTCCACCTTATCACTTCTCACCCTCACAAAATAAATTCCAGCCTTATTTTTTGAAAGATCCAATTTTTCACCTGAGCGGATCACACTTTCGTTAACGATCTCTCCTTGTGCATTCATCACAACAACTTTATATTCCTGCCCGGGATCAAACTCATTTTTTATTGCGATAGAAACTTCCCCTTGCGATGGATTTGGAAAAAGTTCAAACACTAATTCGTTCTTGTATGTAGAAGGAGTGAGCCCTGTTGTTACATAACCCAATTTTGCGGTCATTACATCAGCATTACCAACATTGTTTAAATTGGTGCTTCCAATATTAAAAGAGCCGCTAAAAAAATAACCTGTTACATAAATTCCTCCTGCTCCATCAACCCCTATTCCACTGGTTCCATCGTCGGAAAGTCCACCAATATTATCTACCCAAACTTCATTTCCATTTGGATCGTATATAGCCACAAAGGCATCGCCAATTCCGTTATTTGTTATGGTATAAGTATTAAATACCATGGAGGAACTATGTAAGTGGCCGGTAATAAAAATATTTCCAAACTGATCGTTACAAATATCGTAGCCGATTTCGTCTAAAGAACCTCCGGCCGTTCTACTCCACACAACATTGCCTGCACTATTATATTTCACCAAAAAAAGATCACCACTGGCAATGGCTGTGTTTGTATACGTTGTAGAACCAAACGTTATTTGTGTGCTTTTAAAATATCCGGTAACTAAAATATTATTTTGTTGATCTAAGGTTATACCATAAGCACTATCATCAAAATTACCACCCGAAGAATTTGCCCAAATAGCATTTGCGTTATTATCAAACTTGGCAACAAACAAGTCGCTGTTCGACCCTGAAGAATTTGCTAAGGTAGTTGTACCAATAACCAAAGTTTGACTGCTAAAACTCCCAATCAAAAATACATTTCCTGTTGCATCAACTGCTAAGTCATTCGCAATATCTAAAAAAACATCGCCCATACTTACGGCAATTAAAGGCAAACCACTACTCGAATATTTTGCCAAAAAAATATCTCCAACACCATTATTTGTAAGTGTAGATGTCCCAAAAGTTAAACTTCCGCTTTGATATGATCCCGTAATAAAAACATTTCCTGTATTATCGCAAGCAATATTATTTCCTTCCTCCGAATTTGAATCCCCTGCACCGGCCGCCCAGAGCACGTTTCCGCCTGCATCATATTTTACTATAAAAACATCGGTGCCGCCCGAATTTGTAAGGGTAAAAGTTCCAAAAACAATAGTACCCGAAAAATAGCCCGTTACATAAACTTCTCCACTTGCATTTAAAGTTATTCCCGAACCCGCATCATCAAAAACACTGCCCGCACTTTTTGCCCAAAGCACCGTTCCTGTATTATTATATTTAACGGTATACATATCATAATTTCCAATATTGGTTAATGTATAAGTTCCAAATACAATGGTAGGACTAAAAAAATAACCGGTGATATAAGAATTACCAAGAGCATCAACCACAATACTTGTTGAATTATCGGAGGCATTACCTCCATTGCCAGAGGCCCATTGCCAAGAAGGAATTTGTGCTTTTGTAAAAAGGCATGAACAGGAAATAAAAATTATGAGTACTGTTCTCATCATAGTGTTTTGCTTCTCAATTTAAACGAAACAATATTGCCTTGCGTTTGGCTGAGAATTTGATGGACGAAACTATTTTCCTTTATTGATGATCTTAATATCGGTTTGACCAACAATACGTAAAGCAGTTCTTCTGTTCTTTTGATGCGCAGCTTCCCATTCTTCGCTCTTTTTTGGAAATTTATTAATATCAACTTCCAAAATGAGTGGATTTGTTTCACCCAAACCTTTTGACTTTAATCGCGTAGCTGCGATCCCTTTCGAGATCAAATAATCCACACACGATTGTGCGCGCGCCTGAGATAACTTTAAATTGTATTGATCATTACCCCTGCTGTCTGTATTCGCTTCCAGATCTACAGATAAATTATCATTCAATTTTAAAAGGTCAACGATCTTATCCAAACTTGCCATCGACACCGGACGTAATGTTGCACTATTAAAATCATATTCAATTCCATTGATCTCAATTTCACCTGCGGGAATGGTGTTCATGAAAAAATCTTGTTGAAGACTTTCACTCTTGATCTTTCCTACAGTACTTAAACTAGCGGCATCGGCAAAATACTTAGTTTTTTGTGCCTTGATAAAATACTCACTGTTTGTTCGCAAACTAATTGAATAAGCACCTTTATCGTCGGTGGTGATAAAATTAATGTCCTCGCCGTTGTGCGTATTTATACACGATATTAATGCACTGGCAATTGGCTCGTTGGTTGCTTGATCGAACACAATACCCGAAACGTCGAACGAAATAGGCTGACTGTTGAACGAAAATAATTTATAACAGTTGCCGCCCGGGCAATCGTCTCTATCACTTGTAAAATAGCCTCTCAAACCATTATTTTCCATTACAAGATACGCATCATCCTTACTTGAATTTATGGGTGTATTTAAATTCACAGGAATTCCGTACACATTATCCGATGCCATGTACTCGCTTTTCATAATATCCAATCCACCAATGGTAACATGTCCGTTAGAACTAAAATAAAGTGAACTGGAAGCAGGATGTAAAAATGGCGTAACCTCATCGCCTTTAGTATTTACAGGTGCTCCCAAATTTTTTGGTTCACCAAACATTCCTTCTTCGCTAATATCAATGGTCCATATATCCATTCCGCCCAATCCACCCGGACGATTAGACGAGAAATATAATCTTCTTCCATCACCGGTTAAAAATGGATGCGTTGTTTTATAGCCAACTTTATTTATCAGCAATCCTAATTTCTCAGGCGGGAATGTTCGTCCTTCCGTTATATTCACCTTGTACAAAAATGCTTCACTTGCATTATCATCACTCCAACGCGTAAAGAAACAAAAACGTTCGCTCATGAATCCTGCGCCCTCATGCATTTCGGAGTTCACAGGCCTGTTCATGTTCACAGGCGCATTCCATCCCGAATCACTTTTTTCAATTGAATACAGATCGCATAAATAATCGGTCAAAGTATCTTTGGGTGCTTTCGGATTTTTTGGAATTTTCCCTGTACTTCCCTTACGCGCGCTTGTGAAAAGTAATTTAGTAGGGCTGTTATTATAAAATGAGATACCAAAGCTTGAATTTCCTCCATTGAATTTACTGGAATCAAGTTTTATGATCTGCATGGTGCGCGGACCACTTAAACTATCAATAGCAAGAAAACAACCTGCTTGTTTTTTTTGAGCTAAGGTTAAAAGTGAATCACTACCTGCATTTGAATTAATATACGTTTCTAGCGCATCAAGTGCTCCTTGGTATTTTTTCAAGGCCATTAATGTGAGACCATAATAGTATAAAGCATCCTTCACATTATTGTCGACGCATCGCTTATAATACATCTCAGCTCCCTGAAAATCTGAATTAAAACGATACGAATGTGCTAATTGCATTGTGACATACGCTTCCGGAAATTCATATTTCATTCCGGTCTTTTTTGGCTTTTTTCCCTTGGTAGAAGTAGTATCTTTTGTAGCAACAACTTGTGGTTGTTTTGGAGGATCGATGGGTTTAACAACAGCCGAATCTTTTTTTACAACAACTTTTGTGCTATCCTTCACCTGAGTACTATCCTTACCCTTTCTCATTTCTTTTTTTAGGGTAGGACCTTTGAATTTTTTATTTGCCATTCCAATTTCATAAGGCAAAACAGCAGTGCTATTCACAACGGTTGTATCGTCGAGCGCTTTTAAATACCAAGCAATAGCAGTAGAATAATCTTGTGCTTTAAAACACTTATCACCCTCTTCTGTCCATAGCTTTTTCGATTGCGAGAAAGAGTTAAGGGAAATTAAAAAGGTGAAAACAAAAACGAGGTTGCGGTGGATATGATTCATACAATTAAATACGTGGACAGTGCTTGATCTTTTTCATCTTGTCCTTTCCCATTAAATACGTAAAAGAAATTTCGTAAGCGCCTTTGTTATTAGTTACAGTTTTTAAAGAAGAAGTATTAACGTCGTAAGCTAATCGAAGAGTGTATTCCAACTTTTTAACGCCAACACTAAAAATAGTAGCATCTTTTGTTCTCCAAACAAAACCTGCCAACAAATACATTTTACCTTCTTTTAAATAATAACCTGCATCAGCCGCGTAAGTTTGCTCAGTTGCTTTACCTTGCTTCATAATTAATATCTTCGGCAAAACATATAACTCTTCCGTAATATTAATTCTAACCCCTGTGTGAATTGTATATCTTAATGGGAGTTTATTGGATTGGTTAAAAAATGTTTCCCTCGGATGTGTCATATTAAATACCGACAAACCCAAGAAAGGATTTAAAAGCGCTTGTTGCTTTGAATAATAATACATAAACCCTGCATTTACCTGAGGAATGATGGTCCTCATTTTAGAAAAGTCCTCATTATTATCAATGTCCTTATTAAATGTACCTCCACCAACCGGGGTATATTGACTATCGAACGAATACTTTTCTTCCTTAATAGATTTTTGAGTTACTCCCGCTTGTAAACCAAACGATAAGCCATGAAATTTTTGTTTATCAATTGGAACAGAGTAACCCGTAGATAACAATGTTTGAAAGGCATTATAGTTACCAATACCTGCCCTCATGTTTATCATTTGAATTCCGTATCCCCATTTCCCCTTGGCCATATCGGCACTTATTAATGCGGTTGTAAATGGTTTGTAAGCCACAGCACTCCATTGGTTCCTGTATTGCGCATGGATCCTTACCTTAGAATCTATCAATCCTGTCATTGCAGGATTCAAGAACAAAGGTCCCGAATCATAAAGAGACAAGTGAAAGTCTTGAGACCTTACTTGGCTACTACAAATGATCAACGTAATTAATATAACTATTTTTTTCATGTGTTCTATTTCAATACGGTTACATCACCCGTTTTTCGCACAAACGTTCCGTTGTACAATTCCACATCCAATATCCAAACATATACACCTAAAGGAACAGGTTGTCCTTTATAACTTCCATCCCATCCTTTTTCTTGTACATCGGACACAAATAATAATTCACCCCAACTGTTATAACATCTAAACGATAATGATTTGAATGGTCCACCTTTTACAAAAAGAATATCGTTACTTCCATCACCATTAGGCGTAAATGCCGTTGGAACCAAAGGAAGAAGCGTTACGAAGATATCTTTTGTAACAGTATCCAAACATCCATTATTATCTTTTACAATTAACCTAACAGGATAGATACCTTTATCAGGGAATGCAAAATTAGGATTTTGAGAAGTTGAATTTCCTATGTTTGCAAAGTTCCAGGTCCAATTTGTAAGCGTTGGTGCAGGTGCACTTTGATCTATAAAATTCACATTATCATAAGCCAATACATACTGCGGTGTCGCCGTAAAATCAGCAATTGGATTTGGATTGACCGTAATTGTTTTTGTAATTGTTGCAGGACAACCTTTATTTGTTGTAACAGTAAAGTTCACTACATAATTACCGGTAAGAGTATAAGAGCTCGTTGGATTCTTGATGTTAGAATTGCTTCCATTTCCAAATGTCCAATTCCATGTTACAATTGTATCTGTTACAATTGTAGATTGATCAAAGAAACTTGACGCATAACCAACACACACACTACTATAAGTAAAATCTGCTACAGGGGAATTATAAACTGTTACCGATTTTTTTATCGTATCAAAACATCCGTTAGTTAATGTCACCAAATGTATAACTGTAAATGTACTTGTTGAAGAGTATGTATGGACAGGATTCGCCAATACTGAACCACCACTGGCATCTCCAAAATCCCAACTAAATGTTCCCAATGAATTTGAAGGTGCAGAAAGATCGGTGAATGAAATTGTTTGATTTGCACAAGCTAAACTATTTGAGAAATCTGCAAATGGCGATCGTATGAACGTCACCATAATTGAATCTTTGTTTGGCAAACATCCTTTATTATTTGTTGAAGTTAATATTAAGGTTAAGAATCCTGCTGTAGTATCTGCACTTGACGGAATATAAGTTCCATTAAGTGTATTTGTGCCGGGATTAAATATTCCGGTTCCACCATTGGCTGTCCATGTACCTGTATTCGTGACCCCAGTTATAGTTCCACTAAATGGTACAAATGCATTCTTACAAATATTTAAACTTGTTGCGACATCGACCGTAGGTGAAGTGAGAACCATAAATCGTATGGTATCATTTTGCGAAGGACATCCACCACCAAATGACGTTAATACTAATTCGAAGAATGGTCCACTCACATCCGCAGCACTCATTGTATACGTTGTTGCCAAACTATTTGTTGGTGCAAATGTTCCAGAGCCTAAGGTTGTCCATAAACTATTTGTATAATTTCCGGTGATCGTTCCTGTTAATGGAATAAATACTGCGCTCGCACAAATGGTATCAATGCGCGGACCAATATCAACAACTGCCGGTACATCAATTACTACAATAATTGTTGAGGCAGGACCATTACATCCGTTAAGACTAGAAACAACTGTATAAACTCCTGCTGCAGGACCAATTGCAACTAACGTTGGATTTTGTAAAGCTGATGCAAATGCATTTGGGCCTGTCCAATTATATGAAACCCCCGGTGAGAATGTTGCGCTTAAACTCAATGTATTTCCTGTACATAAAGGAGAATTAGCAGAAGGGATCGCAGCGCTTGGATTAACTCCAACTGAACCACCAATAACGGCCACCGAACTTGTACAACCTAATAATGTAATTGTTACCGAATAATTTCCTGTTGAAGCAAGTACCGCAGGAGATATGGTTGGATTTTGTAAAGATGATGTGAAACTATTTGGACCAGTCCAACTGTAAATACCTCCCGATGGCGTAATATTAAATATTAGATCTTGTCCATTACAAACCGGTGAATTGCTATTTCCTGTTGGAGGAGGAGGAGTTGGATTGATAGTAACGTTTGTTGTGCCAAGTGGTCCGTTACATCCCGCAACATTTACATAAACCGAATAAACTCCGGCGTCTAATGTGCTTATTCCAACAACAACCGGATTTTGCAAGCTTGAAGAGAATCCATTTGGACCTGACCAACTATAAGTTGCTGCTGCAATTGTATTAGCCGTTAAACTTAAAGTTTGTCCCGGACACAATGCTGAGTTGTTTGAAGCTATTGGCGCTAATGGTGATGGGTTCACAGTTACACTTGTTACACCAAATGGACTTGGACAACCAACTACAGTAACAAAAACAGAATACACGCCACTTGCCAATGTGCTTGCTCCAACAATAGTTGGGTTTTGAACGTTAGAAGTAAAACTGTTTGGACCGATCCAAGTATACGTTCCGCCAACTGTAAACGACGCGGATAAACTTAACGTAGAATTTGCGCAGATCGGCGAGTTATTAGTTGCAATTGGTGCAGGTGGAATATCGCTGATGGTTACACTGGTTGTTCCTATTGGTCCTGTACATCCGTTAACTGTTACAAATACCGAATACATTCCGGTTGCTAAAGTACTTGCTCCTACTATGGTTGGATTTTGTAAACCTGATGCAAACGCATTTGGTCCGCTCCAACTATAAGTTGCACCAACAATTGTATTCGCGGTTAAACTTAAAGTTCCACCGGTACAAAGTGTAGAGTTATTTGTTGCTATAGGTGCTAATGGTGTTGGATTGATAGTTACACTTGTTGTTCCTATAGGGCCAGGACAACCATTTACGGTAGCAAATACCGAATAAATTCCTGCTGCTAAGGTACTCGCTCCAACAATGCTTGGATTTTGAACGTTATCGGTGAACGTATTTGGACCAGTCCAACTATAAGTTGCACCGGCAATGAAGTTTGCAAATAAGTTTAATGTTTGACCTGAACAAATGGTTGAGTTATTAGTTGCGATCGGCGCTAACGGTAAAGGATTTACTGTTACGCTTGTTGTACCGATCGGACTTGGACAACCAACAATAGTTACAAAAACAGAATATACTCCGCTAGCTAGTGTACTTGCTCCTACAATGGTTGGATTTTGAACGTTAGCGGTAAAGCTATTCGGTCCGCTCCATGTATATGTTCCACCCACAGTAAAAGTTGCTGATAAGTTTAAAGTTTGTCCGGCACAAATTGTAGAGTTATTTGTAGCAATTGGTGCAGGAGGAATATCACTAATAGTAACACTCGTTGTAACAATTGGTCCAGTACATCCGCCCACAGTTACATATACCGAATACATTCCTGTTGCTAATGTTGTTGCACCAACAATGGTTGGATTTTGTAAAGAAGATGTAAATGCATTTGGTCCACTCCAACTATAAGTTGCACCCGCAATTAAGTTTGAAAATAAATTCAAGGTTTGACCCGTACATAATGTAGAGTTATTAGTTGCTATTGGCGCACCAGGTGTTTGATTAACTGTAACACTTGTTGTACCAATTGGGCCAGGACAACCTCCTACCGTTGCGTAAACCGAATAAACTCCGGCCGCTAAAGTACTTGCTCCAACAATGCTAGGATTTTGTAGCGAAGAAGAAAATGCATTCGGTCCTGTCCAACTATAAGTTGCACCTGCAATTAAGTTTGAAAATAAATTTAATGTTTGACCAGAACAAATAGTAGAGTTATTGGTTGCGATCGGTGCTAATGGTAATGGGTTTATTGTAACGCTTGTTGTTCCTATTGGACTAGGACAACCCACAATGGTTACAAATACAGTGTATACACCTGTTGCTAAAGTTGTAGCACCAACAATAGTTGGGTTTTGAACGTTAGCCGTAAAACTGTTTGGACCACTCCAAGTATATGTTGCGCCTACTGTTGTACTTGCCGATAAACTTAATGTTTGTCCCGCACAAATAGTTGAGTTGTTAGTTGCAATTGGCGCTATTGGAATTGGACTGATGGTTACACTTGTTGTACCTATTGGTCCAATACATCCGCCAACCGTTACATAAACAGAATACATGCCCGTTGCTAAAGTTGTTGCGCCAACAATAGTTGGATTTTGTAAAGCTGATGTAAATGCGTTTGGTCCTGTCCAACTATACGTTGCTCCTGCAATTAAATTTGAAAATAAATTTAACGTTGAACCTGTACATAATGTTGAGTTATTGGTTGCAATTGGTGCTAATGGAATTGGATTGATAGTTACTGATGTTGTTCCTATTGGTCCATTACAACCGCCAACAGTTACATATACAGAATAAACACCCGTTGCTAATGTGGTTGCACCAACAATGCTTGGATTTTGTAAATTAGAACTAAATGCATTAGGACCTGTCCAACTATAAGTTGCTCCTCCAATTAAGTTTGAAAATAAATTTAATGTTGATCCAGAACAAATGGTTGAGTTATTAGTTGCTATTGGTGCTAATGGAATTGGATTGATGGTTACAGAAGTTGTTCCTACTAAACCATTACAACCGCCAACCGTTACATAAACAGAATACATTCCCGTTGCTAAGGTTGTTGCACCTACGATGGTTGGATTTTGAATATTAGCGGTAAAACTATTTGGACCACTCCAGCTGTAAGTTGCGCCTGCAATTAAGTTAGAAAATAAATTTAATGTTGCACCCGAACAAATTGTTGAATTGTTTGTTGCTATCGGTGCTATTGGAATTGGATTGACCGTTACCGATGTTGTTCCAATTGGACCATTACAACCGCCAACTGTTACATATACAGAATACATTCCTGTTGCTAATGTTGTAGCTCCTACTATGGTTGGATTTTGTAATGTAGATGTAAATGCGTTTGGTCCTGTCCAACTATAACTTGCACCGGCAATTAAGTTTGAGAATAAATTTAATGTCGAGCCTGAACAAATAGTTGAATTGTTTGTTGCTATTGGCGCAAGTGGAATTGGATTGATAGTTACACTCGTTGTTCCTATTGGTCCATTACAACCGCCAACAGTTACGTATACGGAATACATTCCAGTTGCTAAGGTTGTTGCGCCAACGATCGTAGGATTTTGTAAAGTTGATGTAAATGCGTTTGGTCCCGTCCAACTATAACTTGCTCCTGCAATTAAGTTTGAAAATAAATTCAAGGTTGATCCCGAACAAATAGTTGAATTGTTTGTTGCGATCGGTGCTAATGGTAATGGGTTTATTGTAACGCTTGTTGTTCCTATTGGTCCATTACAGCCACCAACGGTTACATAAACCGAATACATTCCGGTTGCTAATGTTGTTGCACCAACGATGGTTGGATTTTGTAACGTTGATGTAAATGCGTTTGGTCCGCTCCAACTATACGTTGCTCCTGCAATTAAGTTTGAAAATAAATTTAATGTGGCGCCCGCACAAATAGTTGAGTTATTAGTTGCGATAGGTGCTAATGGTAATGGATTTATGGTAACACTTGTGGTTCCTATTGGACCATTACAACCACCAACCGTAACATATACCGAATACATTCCGGTTGCTAATGTTGTTGCACCTACAATGGTTGGATTTTGTAACGTTGACGTAAATGCGTTTGGTCCTGCCCAACTATATGTTGCACCGGCTACAAGATTAGAAAATAAATTGAGTGTTTGTCCCGCACAAATAGTTGAGTTATTTGTAGCAATCGGCGCTAAAGGAATTGGATTAACGGTTACTGACGTAGTTCCAATTGGTCCATTACAACCACCAACGGTTACATAAACCGAATACATTCCGGTTGCTAATGTTGTTGCTCCAACTATGGTTGGATTTTGTAAAGCGGAAGAAAATGCGTTTGGCCCGGTCCAACTATACGTTGCCCCGGCAATTAAGTTCGCAAATAAATTTAATGTTGCGCCCGAACAAATAGTTGAATTGTTTGTTGCAATTGGCGCTAATGGAATTGGATTGACCGTTACGGATGTAGTTCCCACGGGACTGTTACAACCCAGTACTGTTGCATATACAGAATACATACCGGTTGCTAATGTTGTTGCTCCAACAATAGTTGGATTTTGCAAAGCAGAAGAAAATACATTTGGTCCTGTCCAACTATAAGTTGCAGTTGCAATAGTACTCGCAAATAAACTTAACGTTGAGCCCGAACAAATAGTTGAATTATTTGTTGCTACAGGCGCTGCAGGATTTGGATTAACAACAACTGCAACTGTTCCGGTTAAACCTGTACAACCTGCAACGATGGCTCTAACCGAATAAACCCCGGCTGCAAGAAGAGTAACTCCGGGAATAGTTGGATTTTGTAAATTCGAGGTAAAACCATTAGGCCCGTTCCAAGTGTAAGTTGCACCAGCAACAGTGCTGGCAGTTAAGCTCAATAATTGCCCAACACATAAAGGTGTGTTAGCTCCTGCAACCGGAGGTGGCGGAACAAAAGGCGGACAAGTAACGGTATTCATTTGGTAATCTCTCACCATCTCGCTTAATAGAACTGCACCACGGAATTCTTGACACTTAACTCCAAAAACAAATTGACCATTTGTATTCGCAACACCACTCATAATTCCTGTTACAGGATTTAATGTAACAGAAGGTGCCGGTGAATTAAAAGGACTTGTAGCTGTATAACTTGGAACCCAATTTACAGGCGTCATTCCTGCTACGTTATTTGTAAAAGTTGGAGCCGGCGCATCATTATAAGGGGTATACATTGAATAAACCAAAACGTCGCCATCTAGATCGGTTGCCGATTGATTTAAAGCAAATGTATTAGTTGAACAGACAAATAAAGGCGGCAAGGCATTATAACTTGGACTACTGTTCGGAACAAATGTGTTATCGTAAACAGTGACCATATCAAAATGATATATTTCATCATTTGGAGATAATGCACCATATGCAATTCTCACAAAAACTTCAACAGTATTTCCAATTAATCCGGTTGCCGTAGCAAAAACATTTGTATTAAAATCGGCTACACGCTGACCGTTGACCGGAAATAATACTTTTGCCCCGCCATTAATAGAATAATAAATTTTAATTGAGTCGGTATTTTCGAGGGTAACACCGGCAGGTTCTGAATAATTAACGCTTAAGTTAACACCAGCTGCAAAAGCCGAAATATTTATAGTTGAAGTTGCATAAACAATTTTACTTCCCAATGCATTATTTTGACTAGTTACTTCAAACGATCCGTTAGCTACTGCTGCTGTAGGTGCGGGCGCTGCTCCTGTAATTGTTCTTGTCCAAGCGGTAGGACCTGCATCAGAAGTAGTTCCGTCAGCTAATGTGAAATCCTCTGTCCAAGTTTTGAAATAACAAGGAATAAAAGCATAAAATGTTTCACCTGCCGAAGCCGGCAGTGTAATATTAAGGATACTTGGGTTTCTGCAACACAAAGAATAAACTAAATGCATTCCACCCGGGGCAGGTGCTAAATTTACAGAGATCGTATATGTTCTTTCTTCAACACAAGGAGTTACCGCAGGTGCAGTTGCGCAAGGAGGCAAAACGGCGGGAATATTAATTATAGCTCCACCATTCATTGTGAAATTTCTACTAGGTGCAAACAAAGAGCCATCGGCCTGTAGAACAGATATTGCTACGTTGGCAGGAAAAGCAATTCCCGAACAATCACGGTAAAGCTTTAACATCACCGTATAATTATTACCCCCGTTATAAGTATAAGTAAGAGCTCCCCCTACTATATGGGAAGAAAATCCTTTATTTGGAATAATAAAGGAAAAAATAATAAAACAAAGTAAACTTCGGTATAAATTCCTCATGCTTAAATATTAAATATGTTGTAGTGTTATAATTAAAATTAAAATAATGTCAGCTCAAACTTATCCCTATCTACTTTTTAGAATCAACAGTCATACTGTAAAATCCGTCTATAGGTTTCGTTACTATACGAATTTACAAAATAATTTAATCACTTTTTACCTAAATTGATTTAGTTAAAAAATTAACAGTTTAATTTTCAGTCAGATACGTTTTGTCCTTGATTTTCTACTTGATCTAATTGCGGCGGGCTCAGCTTATTGAAAGAAATCAATTTAAGCTTATTTCTTCTTATTCTTTGTGACCAAGCGTCTGTATAAACTCTCGTACATTGGCAATATGGCGTTCACATCAAATTTTTTTGCGTGAGCGTAAGCGTTCTGTCTGAATTTCTCCAAAAGTTTATCATCACTCAATAATTTTATAGCATTTGCGGCCATTTCATTTGTATTTCCAACAGAACTCATGAATCCGGTTTTCCCTTGTATATTAACTTCGGGCAAACCACCGGCATTGGTGCTTATCACCGGCATTTTCATAGCCATTGCTTCCAACGCCGCTAAACCAAAACTTTCAGTTTCGGAAGGAAGTAAAAAAAGATCGCCAATGCAAAGTACATCCATTGGGTTTGGAATTCTTCCCAAACTAATAATATCTGAACTATGTTTGCTTTTGCGCGCTAATGTTTCTATGGCCGAACGTTCCGGACCATCGCCTACCAAAATTAATTTACATTTTATTTTAGCGCGCACTTTATTAAAAATGGCGATCACATCTTCCACACGTTTTACCCTTCTGAAATTACTCACATGCACCATGATCTTCTCATTGTGCGGCGCATAATGTTTTTTGGAACAATTTCCGGCTGATGCTTTATAATCTTCTATATTAATGAAGTTAGGAATAACTTCGATCTTATTATCGATCTTAAATGTTTTCAAAGTATCCTTCATTAAACTTTCCGACACTGAGGTGATAGCATTACTTTGATTCAACGAAAAACGGATCACTGGTTCAAATGAAGGATCGCGTCCTACCAATGTAATATCGGTTCCATGCAACGTTGTTACATAAGGCAAACTTATTTTTTTTGACTTTAAAATTTGTTGCGCCATGTAGGCAACCGACGCATGAGGAATTGCATAATGCACATGTAAAACATCCAAGCGCTCATAAATTGCAACATCAACAATTTTACTCGCCAAAACACTTTCGTAAGGTTGATATTCGAACAAAGGATAATCGTTCACGCTTACTTCGTGATAAAATAAATTTTCGCTGAACTGGTTTAATCGAAATGGTTGCGAATAACTCATAAAGTGAACTTTATGTCCTTTTTTTGCAAGAGCAATTCCAAGTTCTGTAGCTACTACACCACTTCCACCATAGGTTGGATAACAAACAATACCAATATTCATAATGCGGGAACAAAATTACGAATTAAACCGTAGTTTTGCAGTTGTTGAATTATAAGCTTCATAATTTAAGTACTGAGGATGAATCCTTTGTAGTAAGTGGTGAAAAACTTCCTGTGATGGAAGAATTTTACACCATCCAAGGCGAAGGTTTTAATACCGGCAAGCCTGCGTATTTTATTCGTATTGGCGGTTGCGGTATTGGCTGTCATTGGTGCGATGTAAAAGAAAGTTGGAATGCGAATCAACATCCGCTTGTATCTACCAAAAACGTGATCAAAAATGTGATCGACCAAAAAGCAGATTCGGTGGTTATTACAGGCGGAGAACCTTTGATCTATAATTTGGATCTTCTTACAAGAGAATTAAAACGTCAAGGTGTAAAAACATTTATCGAAACTTCGGGCGCTTATGCATTCTCCGGTACTTGGGATTGGATCTGTTTATCTCCCAAAAAAACCATGTTACCCTTGCAAGAAAATTATAAACTGGCCAACGAATTAAAAGTTATTGTTTACAATAAGAACGATATTTCCTGGGCACAAGAACAAGCAAAACATGTTTCAAACGATTGTATTTTGTATTTACAACCCGAATGGAGCAAAACAGAAGAATTGATCCCATTGATCGTAGAATTCGTGAAAACTCATACTAAATGGCGCATCTCCCTGCAAAGTCACAAATACATGCATATCCCATAGAGGATATTTCCTGCTCTTAACCTCTATTTACCACTCATAATTTATTTTTTCTCCTTTTATAAGGGATGCTTACCTTCGGTAAAATGGCTAAACACAACAAAACATATTGGATAGCTCAAGTTGGTGGATGGTCGTTCTATACGCTTATCAATCTCATTTTTTTTGAGTTAACAGCTAAAACCACAAAACAAGATTATATCATTTACTTTTTCGTTATCACGTTGGGCATTTCTATTAGTCACATTTACCGGACTGTGCTTAAAAAATTGAAGGTGGTGGAAATGAATTTTCTCTATCAAATAATTACAATGCTCATCAGTAGTGTTTTTAAAGGTGCTATTACTGCATTGATCATTAATGTGATCTTAAAAGTGATCTTTCCCGGTGCACCGATCAGTTTTGAAAATCTTTTGAAGGATATCATTAATTTTTCAACTGTATTTTTTGTATGGAATATCATCTACTTTGGTTATCATTATTTAGTGAATTACAAACGCGCAGAGATAGACAATCTTCGTTTGGAAGCAGCCGGAAAAGAAAGTGAACTCAATAGTTTAAAAGCGCAATTAAATCCACACTTCATGTTCAATAGCATGAATAGCATTCGAGCGTTAGTTGATGAAGATCCCATAAAAGCAAAACAAGCGGTGACTCAATTATCAAACATCTTGCGCAATTCGTTATTGATGAACAAAAGCAAAGAGATCACCATTAAAGAAGAAATGAATTTGGTGAAAGATTATCTAGATCTTGAAAAGATCCGTTACGAAGAACGCTTGAGTTTTGAATTATCCATCGATCCTAAAACAGAACACTTGATGGTTCCGCCTTTAATTATCCAAGGACAAGTTGAAAATGCCATTAAACACGGGATCTCAAAACTAGAACAAGGCGGGAAGATAATTGTTGCCACAAAATTAAAAGATTCGTTGCTCTTGATCACTGTTACAAATACAGGACAATTGAACACTGAACGTTCGATCACAGGATTAGGATTCAATAACTCTTTGCAGCGCTTGCAATTGATGTACGGAAAAAAAGCTGAGATCAAAATTCAAGAAATACCCAATACAAAATTAGTTGAGACACATATTCAGATCCCATTAAAAACACAAACTAAAAACTAAAACATACATACCATGAAGGCAATTATTGTAGATGATGAACGTTTAGCGCGTAACGAATTAAAAAGTTTGCTCGCCAATCATAAAGAAATTGAAGTGATAGCAGAATGCGCTAATGCTACCGAAGCCAAAGAAAAAATTGATGCATTAAAACCTGATGTTGTTTTTTTGGACATTAATATGCCGGGCAAATCAGGCTTGGAATTGGTTGAAGAAATTTCTGCCCTACCCGATGTTGTTTTTGTAACAGCGTATGATGAGCACGCCATTAAAGCATTTGAGTTAAATGCATTTGATTATTTATTAAAGCCCGTTCAACCACAACGTTTATCGGAAACTCTGAAAAAACTTGCCGAAAAAGAACATGTTTCTAAAGGAGATAATAATGGCCCACTAGATGAGAACGAATTAATTTTTGTAAAAGACGGAGAAAAATGTTGGTTCGTTCGCTTAGCCGATATACGCTTGTTTGAATCGGAAGGAAATTATGTGCGCGTATATTTCGAGAATTTTAAACCACTTATTTTACGAAGTTTAAATAATCTTGAAGGTCGACTTAACGAACGTCAGTTTTTTAGAGCCAGTCGTAAACACATCATTAATCTTAGATGGATAGCCAGCGTTGAAACCTGGTTCAATGGTGGCTTAATGGTTAAGCTCAAAGACGGAAAAGAGGTAGAAATATCACGTAGACAAGCTGTTAAAATAAAGGATATGCTCAGTCTTTAGTGAACAATAAAAAGGCTTCACTCACCAACAACCTAGTTTTGAAAACTTAGAATGCATTTTTAATAGCTATAAAGTGTATTTTACGTTTTTTTCACTACATTTAAGGGTTAAATCAACCGATATGACCAAAAAACTACTTTTAACTGCTTCAGCCCTTGTGTTCTCTATGGGAAATTCATTTTCTCAAAACAATACAAACTCCGCTTCAACTATTAATAAATTATCAGGTACACAACCTCCTCCACAACAGTGGGAAGCTTGGTTCAGTGCCAAAGTGGAAGAATTCAAAAAAAATAATTCTGCCGGAAAATCTGCTTTTGCAGCGTATAACATTCCTGTTATATTTCACATATTACATAATGGAGCAGCCGTTGGTACGCCTCCAAATATTCCTCAAGCGCGTGTTGGCGCACAAGTAAATATCTTAAATCAGATATTCAACGGACAAGGAGCAAATCCATTAGCAATTACGCAATATTCTAATTATGCTTCAAATCCAAATATTCAATTTTGTTTAGCAACAGCAGATCCAACAAATATTCCTCTTGGAGAACCTGGTATCAATCGTGTGGATATTGGCGCGATCTTCGGAGCAAATACGGGAACAATGACCTCCGATGCAGCACTTTTAAGTTTTATTGAATATACCGTTAAACCTTTTGTGATCTGGAATCCTGTGAAATACCTTAATATTTTTGTGAGTGAAACAAGCACAAGTATTACCGTTTTAGGAAGTGCAACATTTCCATCAAGCACAACCTTGCAAGGCCCGTTTGGTTCTATTGGAACAGGAACCACGGATGGCGTTTGGGTTGCAACTAAAGTTGTTGGAACAGCAACATCATTACCAGGGCCGTACATAGCAAACTACGATAAAGGAAAAACATTGGCGCGCGAAATTGCACACTGGATGGGTGTTCGTAATATTTGGGGAGATGCTAATTGTGGATCGGATTATTGTAACGATACACCGCCACATACAGGACCAAATTCTACGTGCCCTGGAGGATATCCGTATAAAGTTAATTCTTGCGGACCAAATCTTAGTCCCGGTGGAGAAATGAGTATGAACATTATGGACAATACTTACGATGATTGCCGATGGATGTTCACCGCAGATCAAGTTGTCAGAATGCAAACCGCCATGAGTCAATGTCCATTTAGATCTGCTCTTGGTACGCATGGATTATGTACGCCAACAGTTATTTGTTCTCCCGGATCTCCTGCACAAGCAAGCTTTAGTTTAACTGCTCCTGCTCCTTGTTTTGGACAAGCATTTACGCCGGTTAATACATCAACAGGTTGTCCTTCTCCAACATTTACATGGAACTTAACTCCAAATACTGCAACTGTTAACTCAGGATATTATACAGGTCAACCTTCATTTAATTTATCGAGTCAGGGAACTTATACGTTGGAATTAATTGCTTCCAACTCTTTAGCAACAACATCGTATAGCATTGTGTTTGCAACTACTATTTGTCCTAAAAATCCTCTTTGTTTAGATACATTAAAACGGATCAAGAAAACAGATACATTGGCAGTTTATGCTGTTCAAGGAAGTACTTCTGTTATTGGTTGTGGTGGACCATTAGCACCGGGCTTTTTAACCGGAACCAATTGTTATAACGATAAAGAATACGCTCAATATTTCCCTGCAAATACCTATAGCGATATTGCCTTACCACAATTAGGATCAGTTTATGTATTATTCAACAAAGCAGGAACAAAATCAAATTCAGGTACAGGAACAACGTATTGTAATGTATGGGGCGGAGGAATACAATTTGGACCAACCACATTACTCATACAAAAGTTAGCACCATTGGCCAGTGTCGTCTCCACAGTCGTCGCAACTTGGTCAAATGTAGCCTCACCAACTAATACAGTTCCATGGTGTGGTACATCTACGTATACATTTGCGGGCAAAGATGTTTACGCTTATAAATATTCTTTTGATCCGCCTTATTTATTACCAACTAACGGTTTCCATATTGGAGTTGAAATGCCTTGGACAACAAAAAATCTAGGTGATTCTGCACAGATATTTGGTAATCGCTTAACCAATGCACTTCTTGCCGATACATCTGCATTTGTGAGAACGCAAACGAACAGCTGGTATAAATTAAATAATTTACGCAGTAAAAATGTTCAATTAGCTATTATGCCGGAGATCACTTGCCGCAATAAAGTTGGATTGACCGAATACAAAAATGAATTGGATGTGAATTTACGTTTAATGCCAAATCCAAACAATGGTGTATTCAGTATCTTAGCCACACTTTCAAAAGAGCAAGATCTTACATTTAAAATTTACAATTACATGGGACAATTACTTGGAACCAACGTTGAGTCGAAAGTGTTGAGTCGTGTTTTTGATATCGACATGAGTAATAGTGCCAATGGCGTTTACTTTGTGGAGATAAGTAACGGCACACAAAAAACCGTTAAGAAAATGGTGATCAGTAAATAATAAAACTTTAATAAAAGCAAAACCCTCGAAGAAATTCGGGGGTTTTTTATTTAATAAAAATGAAGTTTGAATTTTTTTCTGTTACCTCTTCTACCTCTTGCAAACTAATTTCTTTTATCTCTGCAACTTTACGAGCTACTTCCATTATATAACCAGGTTCATTGCGTTTGCCGCGATGTGGCACAGGAGCCAAATAAGGTGAATCGGTTTCCAAAACTAAATGTTCTAGAGAAATATCTTTTACAACTTTATCTAATCCACCATTTTTAAAAGTAACAACCCCTCCTATTCCTAATTTAAAACTCCCTAAAGCAATTATCTTATTTGCTTGTTCGGTATTTCCACTAAAACAATGAAAAATAGAACGCGGTAATTTTTGAAACGAGGTTAAGCACTCATACACTTCATCAAACGCATCACGGCAGTGAATGCTTATGCCATAATCGCGATCAACAGCCCACTGAATTTGTTTTTTGAAAGCGTATTGTTGTTCTTTAAAAAAAGTTTTATCCCAATACAGATCAATTCCTATTTCTCCTACGGCCACATATGATCTTTTGTTGAGCCATTCCTCCACAAGTTTCAATTCTTCCTCAAAATTAGCCTTTACACTACAGGGATGCAATCCCATCATAGCAAAACAATTCTCCGGATGTTTTTTTTCAAGATCGTGCATCCGATCAATACTCTCTGAATCAATATTGGGCAAATAAAAACGTTTTATGTTATTACTTATAGCCTTTGTAATGAGCTGTTCCCGATCGGCATCAAACTCTTCACTGTATAAGTGTATATGAGTATCAATTAACATGGGGCAAAATTAGGAACAAAATTGTAATTTAGCGTATTAATGCAAAATAAACCAAATACTGTTCTTTATGCTCTGCTTTGCGGCACGCTTTTAAGTCTTTCCTGGTTCTTTGGTTTAACGGCTTTTATCTTCATTGCGTTTGTTCCCTTATTGATCATCGAAAATTATTTTAGCACTCTTGAAATACGAAGAAAAAAATTAAAACTCATTGGCTTAACTTATCTTGCTTTTCTTGTTTGGAACATAGGTGTTACATGGTGGGTTTGGTTTGCTTCACCCACGGCCTTAGTCGCTTGGACCGTAAACCCTTTATTCGTCACGGTTGTTTTTGTTACGTTCTCTAATATCAAGAACAAGATCAACAAACCATGGGGTATTTGGTTATTGATACCCGTTTGGTTAGCCTTTGAATACCTGCATCATTCGTGGGAACTCACATGGCCATGGTTAACGCTAGGAAATATTTTCTCTTACAAAACAAATTGGATCCAATGGTACGAATTCACAGGTGCTTCCGGCGGAAGTTTATGGATACTTGTAGTAAATATTTTATTGTTTCAAATTCTAAATGGAAAAACATTTTCTTTAAAAAGCACGCTCAAACCTTTATTGGTCATACTTATTCCTATTGCCTTCTCTTATGTACTTCTTTTTACGCATAAAAATACAAGTACACTAAAAGAACAAACTATATTAATTGTTCAACCAAATATTGATCCGTACAATCAAAAATTTGATGAGGATTTTTCTATTCAGTTCAATGCGATGTTGGCTCAGATCCGCGGTAAATTAAATTCAACAACAGATTATCTTGTTTTACCTGAAACTTTCATGGTAAATAACATCAATGAAGAATATTTAGATAAAGCGGTCGACGTACACTTATTCATGGATAGTTTGCTTAGTAAATTTCCTGATCTTACTATAATCACCGGAGCTTGCACGTATACCATTTATCCTGATGAAAAAAGTGCTGAACCAACGGCGCGTCAGCAAAACGACGGATCGTACATTGATTTTTACAATACAGGTTTACAGATCTCAAAAAACGGCGTAGTAAAATATCACAAATCAAAATTAGTTCCAGGCTCTGAAATAATGCCATACGGAAGTTTGCTAAAACCTCTTGAATCTTTAGCCTTAGATATGGGCGGAACATCAGGAAGTTTAGGTATTCAAAAAGAACGTGTTGTTTTTGAAGGAATGAAAGGAATTAAAGTAGCTCCTGTAATTTGTTACGAAAGTATTTACAGTGATTATTGCACTGAGTATATTCGTAAAGGTGCAAATCTTATTTTTATTATCACCAATGATGGCTGGTGGGATAATACACCCGGATACAAACAGCATTTAAGTTATGCCCGTTTGCGTGCCATAGAAACACGCAGAAGTATTGCCCGAAGTGCAAACACAGGCGTGTCGTGCTTTATTGATGAAACAGGTACTATTTCACAGCCAACTGCTTATTGGGAGCCGGCTATAATTGAAGCCAAATTAAAACCTAATGATGAGCTTACTCTTTTCGCGCGTTTTGGTGATATTATCTCCAAGATCTGCGCTGTTGCAGCCATCGCCGCCTTGTTATATTATTGGTTCTTGCGTTTTTTTAAACGTTAGATAATCCGTACTTTTATAGTCTAAAATTTGATCTTTAATTCGGTATTATGGAAAAATTTGATGTTACAATAATTGGTGCGGGACCCGGAGGATATGTTGCCGCGATCCGTTGCGCACAATTAGGAATGAGAACCGCTTTGATAGAAAAATATCCAAGTTTAGGTGGAACATGTTTAAATGTAGGTTGTATTCCTTCAAAAGCCTTATTGGATTCGAGCGAACATTTTTATAATGCCGTAAATCATTTTGAAGAACATGGCATTGATGTAAAAGCGCCCAAAGTAAATATTAAACAAATGATAGAACGCAAACGCGGCGTTGTAAAAATGACCGTTGAAGGTATCAATTTTTTAATGAAGAAAAATAAGATCACCGTTTATACAGGCGTTGGAAGTTTTGAGAATAAAACTACCATCAACATAAAAAAAGCAGATGGTAATACCGAACAAATTGAAAGTGCTAAAACAATTATCGCCACAGGATCAAAACCAAGTACATTACCGGGAATTGACATAGATAAAAAACGCATCATCACCTCTACCGAAGCTTTAGAATTACAAGAAGTGCCAAAACATATGGTCATTATTGGCGGCGGTGTTATTGGTTTGGAATTAGGAAGTGTTTACGCGCGTTTAGGAAGTAAAATTGTTGTGGTTGAATTCATGGATCGCATCATTCCGGGAATGGATGGTTCGCTTAGTAAAGAATTACAACGCGTATTAAAAAAGAATTTAGGTTTCGAATTTTTATTTAAACATAAAGTTACCGGCGTTAATTCAAATGGAAAAGAAGTTACCATTAGTGCATTGAATGCTAAAGATGAAAAAATAGAATTGAAAAGTGATTATTGTTTAATGAGTGTAGGACGAAAACCTTATACCGAAGGTTTAGGATTAGATAAAGTTGGAGTTAAAGTTGATAATCGCGGACGAATTGAAACAGATGATCATTTGCGTACCAACGTAGAAAACATTTATGCTATTGGTGATGTGGTGAAAGGCGCTATGCTTGCGCACAAAGCCGAAGAAGAAGGTGTGTTTGTTGCAGAACAAATGGCGGGACAAAAACCTCACATCAATTATTTATTGATACCGGGTGTAGTTTATACATGGCCCGAAGTAGCAGCGGTTGGTTATACCGAAGAGCAATTGAAAGAACAAGGAAAGAAATATAAAGTGGGAAATTTTCCATTCAAAGCAAGCGGACGAGCAAGAGCAAGCATGGATACCGATGGTTTTGTAAAAGTTTTGGCTGATGAAACAACCGATGAAATTTTGGGTGTACATATGATCGGTCCGCGCACCGCTGATATGATAGCCGAAGCAGTTGTGGCCATGGAATACAAAGCAAGTGCAGAAGATATTTCGCGAATGAGTCACGCCCACCCAACATTTACGGAGAGCATGAAAGAAGCGTGTTTGGATGCAACAGCAAAAAGAGCATTACATATTTAAAAACATTTTGATCTATCTACTGAAAATAAAAAATGAGTAAACCAATAGTAGGAATAATAATGGGCAGCAACAGCGATATGCCAACCATGCAGGCGGCGGCTGATGTATTAAAGGAATTAGGAATTACCTTCGAAATAGATATTGTATCGGCACATCGCACTCCCGAAAAAATGTTTGAATATGCCAAAAGTGCACATACGCGAGGCTTGCAAGTAATTATTGCAGGCGCAGGTGGAGCAGCACACTTGCCGGGAATGGTTGCTTCATTAACACCATTACCGGTAATTGGCGTTCCTGTAAAAAGTAGTAATAGTATTGATGGTTGGGATAGTTTATTGAGTATTGTGCAAATGCCAAACGGTGTTCCTGTTGCAACTGTTGCAGTTAATGCCGCACAAAATGCAGGAATTTTAGCGGCACAAATAATTTCTTGCGGAAGTATTGCTGCTCTCGAAAAAATAATTGTTTTCAAAGAAGCTTTAAAACAAAAGGTGAACAAAGCGTCGGATGATCTAAAAAAATAGAAACATCAAACAACTGGCCATTATATTCGTCAAGTTCTACCAACTCTCCATCTCCCCTCTTTTACCCAACGCTTGTCGCTACGACCCTACGTGCAGTGCATACGCTATTGAAGCAATAAATAAATACGGAGTAATAAAAGGTTGTTGGTTGGGATTAAAACGTATTTCGCGTTGTCACCCTTGGGGAAAACATGGCTATGATCCCGTTCCTTAAGAATTCTTTTTGGCAATTATCACCAGTTCTTCGTTTCCGATCCAATACCACCATCTGAAAATAAACGAAAAACATTTTATAATAAGTGTCTGAAACGTTCCAAGTTCTTTTTGTTTTCCTTTTAAACCAACCATATTAATAAAATTCAAAAGGATCATCATCGAATCGCCACCATAGAATTTATGTTTTGAAATTTTGAAATTCGTGACTTGAAGTAATTTTGATAGTCCGCCCAAATTAAAATGATCTACATGCACCGGCACTTGCCACCAACCCCAATAACGACCAAATACTTTTCGATTAATAGATGAACTATTTGGGACAGCGATGATCAATTGTCCATTATCATTTAGAATTTCGTTAAGTTGTAAAAGCACTTCCTTTGGTTCGAGCACATGTTCTAGTACATGCGACATAATAATGACATCGAATTTCTTTTTGCTTTCTTTCACAAATTGTTCAACACTCATTTGAAATGTTTCAATTCCATTTTCTTTACAATGCTCAACTGCCTTTTTATCGAGTTCTACTCCGCAAATATCAAATTCTTTTTTCTTCAACTCTTCTAATAAATACCCATACATACTTCCTATCTCTAACACTTTATTTCCTGTTTTATCATCTCTTTCTTTTACAACCATCCTTGCCATTTCGCGCGCCCTTGCTCTTTTTTCGGGGAGAATTGCAAAATGCACCGAGTACATATAATTATTGGTGTAGATATCCGATAATTCTTGTTCAGTAGGTTTTGGAATAGTAAATATATTACCGCAAACTTCGCATTGCGCCACACTATATTTTTTTACAGAATAAACAGAAGAAATACCAGAGTAAATAACGTTGTTTTGGTTAGAATTGCAACATGGGCAAATACTCATGATGTATTAAAGAACTTGAAAGGTTTTGAAATAAACTGGACAGCTCTTTTCCATATTTACTCTTTCACAATTTTTTGCGTTGAACTTCCCGCTTTGGTATTTACTTTTATAAAGTAAATACCATTTGCGTATGAACTTAGATCTACAATTGTTTCATCTGAAGAAATATTACAAGTTTTTATAAGCGCGCCAACAACATTTCGTAATTCGATGGTTTGTGCTGCATAACTTTTATCGGTGATCCTTATTGTAATTTTATTTGTTGTTGGGTTGGGAAATACACTGAAAATATTTGTGTTAGAATTTATTTCTTTTATCCCTACAGGCAACGTGCACATGTTTGGAATTCCCCAACCAATGGTATTGTTTGGCGTTAAATTATTAGAAGCCGTTTTTCTTAATGTATCTAAAACTTTATACGGCTTGAAGGTATTATGTCGTTGCCAAAAACATGCAATGGCCCCTGCTAAAATAGGCGTTGCAAATGAAGTTCCACTTCCTTGTTCATATCCACCGGTATTTTTCGCCACCCATGCTGCTGCTCCTCGCGCAACAAGATCAGGTTTTTTTCGTCCATCGGCGGTTGGACCTTTAGAGCTGAACCCAGCGTAATTTCCTGAAACATCAACAGCGCCTACCGTACAAATACTATCTGCATCTGCGGGCACACCAATAAATTGCCAAGTACCGGCGCCGTCGTTACCTGCCGCATTAAGCACAAACATTCCTTTTCGCACAGCCATGGTTGAAGCAATACTCATAGGATATGTCTTCCCATTCAATGCAGTGTATGTATGATTAAATGCAGCTTTATCAAATGTTGTATATCCCAATGATGTAGTTAGAATATCCGCACCAACACTATCAGCAAACTCAGCACCGCGGATCCAATTATATTCTTCACTTGGTGTTTCGCTATTTGGTGGGGCCGAAGCGGCATCTTCGGTGCGCAGTAACCAAAAATCTGCTTGCGGCGATGTTCCAACCATTACGCTTGGGTGACAAGCGGCCATGCAGGATAGAACGGCCATTCCGTGCGAAGCGTCTTCGTAAACACTATTTCCTCCTTCAACAAAATCGCGCGTTCCTAAAACGCCACCACGCGCGAACAAACTATCAAAGGCGGGTAAATTATTCGCATTATTAAATCCTGCATCTAAAACTGCAATGGTCATGCCCTGTCCTTTGTATCCATAACCATGCATGCATACCGCATTTAATTGCTGCGCTTGATCATATCCATTTCCATAATACTCAATGATGCCATTTCCTTTAGCCTGCGTACTGGTATTTTCAGGCATAAATTCTTTTTCGAAAACAATTTTGAATTTATTTGTAGGATTTGTATTTACAACAAACGAAAGTGAATTAATTGCGTTTGTTGCAGTAGAAATTGCAGCACTCACAGTACTTGTAATTACAACTGCAATTGAATTCAACCATTTTGAAGCGTAGAGAACTTGCACATTGGTGATGTTATCAATTTGCGTAAGATAAGCGGGTGTAACAGGGAGATCCGTTTGATCCACTGCAATACTTTGTGACAACCTTCTATTCACCGATTTCTGTGTGATAAAAGCAGTTGGTGTTCCAACCGAATACGGCGTGCCATTCTTATCGGCCAGTTTTACCCAAAATTTTGTGGAGGTTTGCGCATTGAACGAACTTGCTAGAAAAGCAATTAAGATCGCCAAGGTTATTTTTTTATTCATTACCATAACTAACTAACTTTTGTTTATATATCAATCCTTTTTCAATGCGTTGTTCAACAGGAATATTGGCAACAACTGTGTTTGAGTAAATATCTTTTATTTCTCGATACACCAAGCCAACATCCTTAGCGTATTTTTCAACATAATACTTCACCGAAATAAGAGTTCTGTCATCGTGTTGTTTTACAGTTAGAACATTTTTAAGTGCAGTTGAACCTACTGTTTCAGCTTTATCAATACTCAAATAAGAATAGATAGTTTGTCCCGAATTATTATTGGCATTACCTTTCCAGTTCGCGTTTAACTCCACAGGAAATATTAGTTTAGTATAACGGATATTACTTTCCACAACTTGTATCTTTTTCTCATCTGCATTTATCATCCACACTTCTTTTATTGTGTAAGGAATGCTATCGTATGATTTATTTGGGTTGTACATTTTTATGTACCGCTCTAAACGAATTGCAAGTTTTCCTTCATTATCGGTAAAATTCGCGACAAATTTTTCTTTGATCCTATATTTATAAGTGATGGTATCCAATGTAAGATCGTTATAAACCGTACTATCCACATCGTAAACTACAAACTTGCCAATTTTTGTAGGGTAATAATCTAAGCCTAATATAGAAGTAGAATCTACTGTGTCTTTTTTACAAGAAGAAAGTAGTACACAAACCAATAGTATAGAACTCAGCGCTTTGATAAGGCAATTTACGAAAAAAAAAGCAGAGTTTAAAATTTATAAACTCCTTGCTAGGCTTAAAAACTATTAGTAAATTCGGGTATTGTTTAGCATGAGCCAGGAAACGAAAGACGCGGTAAACACAATTTTAACAGATTATTTAGAAGCGCATAAGCACAGGAAAACATCCGAACGTTACGCTATCTTAAATGAGATCTATTCGCACGACGGGCATTTCGATATTGAGCATTTATACTTGCTCATGAAGAACAAAAAATACAGAGTAAGTAGGGCCACTTTGTATAATAATATTGAGATACTAATAGATGCCGGCCTGGTGATAAAACACCAATTTGGCAAGAACATGGCCCAATTTGAAAAAGCGTACAAGTACAAACAACACGATCATTTAATTTGCATCGATTGTGAAAAAGTGTTCGAGTTCTGTGATCCGCGCATTATGCAGATCCAACGCATGACAGAGGATCTTTTGGATTTTAATGTGATGCACCACTCGCTCAATTTTTTTGCAAAATGCAGAAGTTTAAAAGAAAAAGGACAATGCGAACACGTAAAAAAATAAATTATGGTATTTGAATATTTTATAACAAAACAAACCGGCTCAGCAACAATTACCTTGAAAGGTGAATTGATCGAAAAAAATCAAGCGAATGACCTAATTAAAGAAGCCGATGAATTATCGGCTGCCAATTGTAATAAATGGGCCATTGATATGAGCGAGCTTAAATATATGAACAGTAACGGACTCAACACCCTCATTCAATTACTTACAAAAGCACGTAAGGTTGGCGGTGAAGCTGTATTATATAATTTAAATAAGAAGATCCAGGAATTGATATTGATCACCAAACTCAATACCTTATTTAAAGTGGCCAATACAAAAGAAGAGGCCATGAAGATATTGGAGAACTAATTATTTCTTCGCCAATAAATTTTTAATTTCTACGAGTTCGTTTTTAATTTCACTTAGTATTGCCGAATCGTTATTTGCGGGC
This sequence comes from Sphingobacteriaceae bacterium, assembly GCA_023251775.1. Classification (GTDB taxonomy): domain Bacteria; phylum Bacteroidota; class Bacteroidia; order B-17B0; family Aurantibacillaceae; genus Aurantibacillus. Next base: position 51,802 of record JAHEYC010000009.1, read on the forward strand.
GCAACTCCACCCCTCGATTTTTCTTTGATCACTTTTTCGCGTTGCAATAAGATCATGTTTTTAAATTCTTCTGCGTCATCCACTCCCGGTATGCTCATCATATTGCTGTGATGCGCTCCTCCTCCACCCGCTGTTTCAACGCGAATGAACGTTAAGCCGAACGAACGCAGAACCGGTCCTCCAAAAAAAGAAACATCCTGAATATTCTCTAAAGGAATTGTTTTTTCGATATGAATGATCACACCCTTGGAGAAATATAAATTCTTCTCGCTCAATTCGCACTTTAGCGTTTTAAAGAATAAACCCGAGATCCACTGCCCCAACCCGCACAGCCAAAACGGAATGAAAACAATTCCTACAATAGTAATGAACATATAGAACAATACAATTAAAAATATGTATGTCTTAAGCGCGGGATTAAATACTCCTTTTTTTAGTACTACATTTTGATTTTCCATAATATGATCGGTTAAGTAAAATTAAGAAAAATACCATTTGATAGAACGCAGATGACGCAGATAGATCATATTTTATAATAAGAAATCTGCGTCATCTGCGTTCCATCATGGCAACTATATCACCAACTGCAATCCATCAAACGCCAATTCAATATTATCCGGCAATTCTTTATTTACCGCTTCATGCAAACCCAATTGATGCGAGATATGCGTAAAGTAAGCTTTTTTTGGCGCTAACTCTTTCACCACTTGTATTGCTTCGGCAAAAGTAAAATGAGAGATGTGAGGTTCGCGACGAAGCGAATTCAAAACCAATACATCCAAATTCTTTAATTTTTCGCGTTCTGCATCTTCTATCAAATTAGCATCAGTAACATAAGCAAAATCGTTTATGCGAAATGCTTTTACAGGCATCATATAATGTTTAACATTGATAGGTTGTACATTAATATCACCGATCATAAATTTTTCTTTGTCAAATTCGATCACTTCTATTTGTGGAATGCCCGGATATTTATCATCCGAAAAAATATAAGCGAATTCCCTTTGTAAAGCTTTATAAACTTGAGCTGTAGCGTACACCGGCATTACCATTTTATTGATGAAGTTGAACGCACGCACTTCATCCAATCCTGCAATATGATCTTTATGTTCATGCGTAAATAAAACAGCATCCAGCTTACTTAATTTCTCACGCAAACATTGTTGTCTAAAATCCGGACCGGTATCAATAACTAAGGATGTTCTTTCAGTTTCCACTAAAATAGAAGTGCGTGTACGAATATCGCGTTTGTCTTCGCTTGTACATACCGCACATTTACAAGCTATCACGGGCACTCCTTGCGAAGTTCCTGTTCCTAAAAATGTGATCTTAATTCCTTTCATTGAAATGCAGCGATGATCTGTAAATAAAATGCCTTTAATACCCAGGGTTTTGTGATCGCAATAACGGCGATGCCAAAAATTGCTCCCCAAAAATGTGCTTCATGACTAATACCATCCGAATATGTTCCTTTTCTTTTGCGTTGGATCAAATAAAAACTTACGCCTAATAATAAAATTCCTACTAACCATCCCGGCATTGGAATAAAAAATAAAGCAATGATACCTGTTGGATTTAAAAGTATCCAAACAAACATCACCGCCGAAATTGCGCCGCTGGCACCAAGTGATGAATACGATGGATTGTCTTTATTTCTTAAATATTCGGTAAACGATGCAGCATAAATTCCACCTGTAAATAAAAAAAGATAAACCACCGATCCTAATTTCTGACTTTCGTAAATGACAGGAAAAATGCGCGTCTCCAAGTCGTGACCAAAACTATACAAGGCCAAAAAATTAAATAAGAGGTGAATATAATCGCCATGAATGAATGCATGCGTTAGAAAACGGTAATGCTCATTTTCGCGTTTGATGAGATACGGATAGAACGAATATTTTTGCATGGCACTAGGCTCCATAAAACAGTAAACAGAAAAAACAGTGATGATAGCAAGAAAGGTATAGGTGATCATACGCGTAAATTTAGCGAAATACTCTATATGTAAGATGATAAATAACCAACAGGATGCTGCTTAAAAGCCATTGAAATAAGATGGTCACATTTTGTGACCAGTTCATTCACTAATCAAACAATCCACCCGGCTTCCTATAAGCAGATCTTCCTAAATGTTTATACGCCATTTCGGTGGCTTCACGTCCGCGAGGTGTGCGCACTAAATAACCTTCTTGAACTAAAAATGGTTCATATACTTCTTCAATAGTTCCGGGCTCTTCGCCAACGGCTGTGCTAATGGTATTAATTCCAACCGGACCACCTTTAAATTTATCAATGATACAAGCCAAAATACGATGATCCATTTCATCCAAACCATTTTTATCTACGTTCAATGCTTTTAAAGCAAAGGCTGCAATCTCAAGATCAATAACACCTGTTCCTTTTATCTGTGCAAAATCGCGCACTCTTCTCAATAAGGCATTTGCAATACGCGGTGTTCCCCTACTCCTTCGCGCAATTTCAAAAGAAGCTTCTTCATTTATCTCCACGGCTAAAATTTCAGCGCTACGGTTCACAATTCCTGTAAGCACTTTGCTATCGTAATAATTTAATCGGCTATTAATTCCAAAACGCGCACGCAAAGGAGACGTTAGCAGTCCGCTTCGTGTGGTTGCTCCAACTAATGTGAAAGGATTTAATTTTATTTGTACCGTTCGCGCGTTTGGTCCGCTATCGATCATGATGTCGATCTTAAAATCTTCCATGGCCGAGTATAAATATTCCTCCACAACGGGACTCAATCTATGGATCTCATCAATAAATAATACATCATTAGCTTCCAAATTGGTTAATAATCCCGCTAAGTCGCCGGGTTTATCTAATACAGGACCGCTAGTTACTCTTAAATTAACCCCTAGATCATTGCTAATGATATGCGCGAGGGTAGTTTTTCCTAAACCCGGAGGTCCGTGCAATAATACATGATCCAGCGATTCATTTCGTTGTTTAGCCGCAGCTACAAACACGCGTAAATTATCTACAACACTCTGCTGTCCTGCAAAATCATCAAATTCCAAAGGCCTCAAAGCCCTCTCTATCTCTTTATCCGTAGAGTTTAAATTCTCGCTGTCGGGGTTTAAATTTTCATTCATAACATCAAAGTTATAACAACTTGAAGCAAATCCTTGCCACAATTTATAGCAATTTGACTATTTTTGATAAATCATATGAACCATAAATTCTTCATAAGCCTTTTAACCCTTCTAACTTTAGCATCTTGCGTTAAAGACAAGCCTTCTCCAAGCCCTACCCCTAACCCATTAGGTCCTGCTAAAAAAGTATATGTGGTTAACGAAGGAAATTTTGGATCGGCTAATGCAGGCATCACTCTTTTTGATACGGGCACGGGAAACGGCATTGAAGATCAGTATAAAAATAAAAACGGTGTTGCATTGGGCGATGTGGCCCAAAGCATGTGTAAAATAAATGGCGACTTTTATATTGTTGTAAATAATTCGAATAAAGTGGTTGTTTGCGATACCAATCTTAAATTAAAACGCACTATCTCAGGTTTAACTTCTCCACGATATATTGTTGCCGTAAGTCCTACTAAAGGATACGTGAGCGATCTTTACGCAAATGGATTAAGCATTGTGGATCTTGCTAATGGAACAAAAACAGGCTCCATTACTTTACCGGGCACTACTGAGCAAATGGTATTTTACAATGGCAAAATGTATGTTACAAATTCGGCCAAAGACAAGCTATACGTTATTAATACATCAAGCAATATTTTAGAGGATAGTATCGTTGTAGGGATAAACGCAAGCAAATTGGTTTTGGATAAGAATAATAAATTGTGGGTGTTAAGCAGCGGAACTTCGAGCGTGCAAGGCAGATTAAGTTTAATTAACCCGGCAACTAATGCTGTTACCTGGAGTCAAAATTTTGCATTGATTGCAAAAGCGGGAATGCTTTGTATCAACGGAACAAAAGATACGTTGTGGTTTGCAAATAAAGACGGCGTTTGCCGAATGCCAATTGTTTCAACATCACTTCCAAATGCATTTATTTCTTCTACAAGCAATATTTATGGTTTAGGCGTTCATCCTACACGTTACGAAGTATACGTTGCCGATGCCATGGATTATAATTCTAAATCAAAGATCTTTGCCTATAGATCATCCAACGGAATTATTTTTGGAACCTTTTATGCAGGATATATCTCTAACGGATTTTATTTCGAACCGTAAATAAGCAATAATGCAATTGCACATCATTTCTTTCGACATTCCATTTCCCGCAAACTACGGAGGCGTAATTGATGTGTATTATAAATTAGTTTGGCTTCACAAGCTTGGCGTAAAAATTCATTTACATTGTTTTGAATACGGACGTGCTCATTCCAAAGAACTCGAAAAGGTTTGCGAAAAAGTTTATTATTACGATCGCAGTACGCATTTAGGAAGTCATTTAAGCTTGATGCCTTACACCGTTCAATCGCGCATTTCCAAAAAATTAAAAAAACGTTTACTAAAAGATGATGCGCCTATTTTGTGTGAAGTATTGCATACCTGTTATATTTTGAAAGATCCGGCGTTCGAAAAACGATTAAAGATCTATCGTCACAGTAATATCGAACATGAGTATTACCAAGGCTTAGCAAAGGTTGAGAAAAGTTTTTTAAAACGCCTGTATCTTAAAACAGAGGCATGGAAATTAAAACGCTTCGAGAAAATAGTTTCTCATGCCAATTTAATTTTAGCGGTAAATCAAAATGATGCAGACTATTACCGCAAAAAATTTCCTCAGGTAACAACAGAATATTTACCAAGCTTTCATTCCAATTCAGAAATAAATATTAAAGAAGGCAGCGGTAATTTTATTTTGTTTCATGGTAATTTAAGTGTGGCCGAAAATAATGAAGCGGCGCATTGGCTTATTGAACATGTATTCTCAAAAATTTCATCACGTGTTATCATTGCGGGGTTAGAACCGAATACAGATCTTGAAAAAGAAATTGAAAAATTTGATCATATCGATCTTATTGCAAACCCAAGCGATGCAAAAATGAGCGAGCTCATCAGCACCGCGCATATTCATGTATTGCATACGGCACAAGCAACAGGACTCAAACTAAAATTGCTCAATGTTTTGTTCACAGGCCGTCATATTATTTGCAATCAGCATATGGTGGAAGGCAGTGGTGTGATCGTAAATAGCTCTATTAACATAGCAAACACAGCTAAAGAAATGATCTCAAAAATTGAGGAACTACGCTCAATAGGCTTCTCTCAAGCCTTGATAAACGCGCGAAAGGAGATCATTCAACCGTTTAATAATCAAACAAATGCGCAAAAATTGTTCGATTTTTTATTCCGAAATTGAGTTCAATTAACATCGCTTAAACCCTTGATGCCCAGAGGGGTTATTAACACGTTTATGAGCATCAAATTGTTGATAGGGTTTAACACGTTTTTTGTTAAGAATTAAAACTTCCTTAACCTTTTGTCGTAATCATACATAATACATTTGCATTACAATGGCCCCCAAGAAGAACAAAGAAATGAGCCTAAAAGAGGTTATCGCTTTAATTACGTTGCTCGACGATCCGGATGAAACTATCTATTCGGAGGTCCGCAATCGTTTTATTGTGTTGGGTCCGCCTGCCATTCCACATTTAGAAACAGCTTGGGAAAATAGTTTTGAA
>JAHEYC010000009.1:57479-63235 GCA_023251775.1 Sphingobacteriaceae bacterium
AAACTAATTATTCACAGCATACAATTTGAAGCTTTACAAAAAGCATTGAAAGATTGGAGCATAAATGAGAACGACGATCTTTTAAAAGGCGTTCTGTTATTAGCGCGTTATCAATATCCTGATCTCGACGAAAGCAAAGTTCACAAACACATTGCGCAAATAAAGCAAGATGTATGGTTAGAATTACACGACGACCTCACTGCTTTAGAAAAAGTAAAAATTGTAAATCATATTTTATTTGAAGTGCATCAGTTTGGCGGTAACATCACCAACTATCACGCGCCGCAAAATTCCTTCATCAATAATGTTTTAGAAAGCAAAAAGGGAAATCCTTTAATGCTGAGTGTTATTTACGCTATCATTTGCAAAGAGTTGAATATACCGGTGTACGGAATTAATTTACCGCAACATTTTGTATTGGCTTACGTAAATGATTACGCCAACTTAATTGATGTGAACAACAAAACACTCTCCAACAATATTTTATTTTACATCAATCCCTTTAGTAAAGGATTAATTTTTAGTCAAAAAGATATCGATCAGTTCTTAAAACAGTTGAACCTCGATCCGGATAATAAATACTATCTCCCTTGCAGCAATGTTGAGATCGTAAAACGCTGCATCAATAATTTGGTTTTCTCTTATGAGAAATTGGGTTATATGGAGAAGTTGGATGAGCTCAAGCGGCTAGAGAAACTACTTTAATTTCTTGACGCCTCCGGCGTCTACGTATTTTCTTTAACACGGAGAACACCAAGACACGGAGACACGGTTAATTGTAGCAATACTTAGTATTAGATGAACACAGTTTTTTAATCCAGTTTAATAAATCCGTGTCTTTGTGTCTCCGTGTCCCCCGTGTTTAAAACAGGCGAACTGACAAATGGCCATAAACCCTGATATTCGGACCTGCCCTTTTAAAACCCCAATTATTCTCTTCATTTCTTAGCGTTTTTTAGCATTTTGAGTGTTTATTTTCATTAATTTTGCCCCAGTGAACATCAAACCAAAACATAAAATGATCATAGGCGTTATTGCTGTAGCATCCACCATTTTATTGAGCCTTGGTTTACTTTTCAATACACTTTCAGGAAAAGGTTTAAATACAACTTCAAACAACAACAAAACTTCTTCAGAGTTCAATACCAAGGTAGAGAATACCGAAACAAAAGATGCCCCGCATTTCAGCATCTTTTCGATATTGAATAAGCTTATTCCTAACTAATTTTCTCTCCTTTTTTAACCACAGAGACGCCTTTGGCGCTCACGGAGTTTTGCACAGAGAACACGGAGAATTGCCTATCCTATCTTTAAAGAGAGCGAAACTTTCTTTTCTCAGTGTTCTCTGTGCGAGCCTCTGTGTGCTCTGTGGTTAATTGCCTCTAAAAACAGCAAATAATTCCTAAATCCATTGCCCAATTCCCTTTAAATCATAATTTTGTATGCAATGGCAAATCTTGTAACATTAGTAAAAAATGGCTTAACGTTCCTAACAGAAAAGATCTGGCAGGTGAGGTTAGATAAGGTGGATAAACGCCAGGGTTTCCTCTTAAAACAACTCCGCATTTTTACTTTATCGGTTAAAGGGTTTAATGAAGATGATTGTTTAACCAAAGCTACTGCCCTTACGTTTTATACGCTCTTTTCAATTGTTCCTATCCTTGCTCTTTTATTTGCCATGGCCAAAGGTTTTGGGTTAGAAAAAGATCTGCAAGCGCGACTCATTGCCGATAATGCACAATACGAAGACGTGTTGAAACGTGCCTTTGAATTTGCCGGCGCTATGCTTGATAATACCAAAGGCGCACTCATTGCCGTTGTTGGTATCGTATTATTGCTTTGGAGTATCATGAAATTATTGATAAGCATTGAAAATAATTTTAATGTGATCTGGGAAATAAAACGCGGCCGCACCTTGGTTCGTAAATTAACCGATTACTTGGCCATCATGATCATAACTCCTATTTTTTTAATGGTATCGGGAAGTTTAACGGTGGCTTTGCAAGCAGGCTTGGGGAAATTTGAAATGCTATCCGGGCTATCAACTATTTTACTAAAATTATTGGCCTGGGTTTTAGCAGGAAGCACATTTGGATTGCTCTATCTTATTTTACCAAATACCAAAGTGCAATTTAAATCGGCTTTTATTGCCGGGGGTATAGCCATGGTATTATTTCAAATTTTAGGTTGGGCCTATATTAAATTTCAGGTTGGCGCAAATAGTATGAACGCTATTTATGGAAGTTTTGCTGCGCTGCCTTTGTTTTTAATTTGGGTGCAATATAGTTGGTACATTGTTTTATTTGGTGCCGAGTTGGCCTTTGCGAATCAAAATGTGGATCACTACGAATTGCAAAACGATATCAATAAATTAAGTATACGTTATCGAAAAGCCATTTCATTAATGATAGCAAATGTTATTTGCAAAGGTTTTTACGACAAACAAGCGCCATTAAGCGCCAAACAAATTGCCGATAAATTAGATCTTCCCTTACGTTTGGTACGCAATGTGATAAACGAATTTATTGAAACAGGGATATTAGTGGAACTTAAAGGCGATAAAGAAAAAGAAAGCACGTATCAACCCGGACTTACCGAAAGCAAATTAACCGTGCGAAATATTTTAAATATTGTTGACGAAAAAGGTTTGAACACTTTACCAATTGCCGATAGCGACGAGTTGCGCAGCGTTAACAACATCATGGCGCAATTACAAAGCGCATGGGATAACCCCGATGGCAATAAATTAGTAAAAGATATAGCCTAAGCTTGAAAAATTTCTGCATCATATTTTTTTTCCTGTTTATTTTTACGGGCCTTGCACAAACTACACAAGATAGTGTGGTTGTAAAAGACACTCTTGCCAAAAAAAAATTACCAAGAGATAAAGCACCAAGACGTGCGGCTTTGCTAAGCGCCGTAATTCCGGGCGCGGGACAAATTTATAATCGCCGTTATTGGAAACCACCAATTGTGTGGGCCGGAATTGGAGGCTTTGGTTATTTCTTTTTAAAGAACCAAAAATTGTACACGCAGTATCGCGATAGTTTAAGAACATCGGTAGCAGATACCGGAAGTACACCCGCGGCCATAGATTATTACCAAAAACAAAAAGTAATAAACCGCAAGCACCGCGACCTATTTGGTTTTGGTGTGATAGCCATGTACGTGATCCAAATAATTGACGCGAATGTTGACGCCCACTTGCGAACATTTGATGTGAGTGATGACTTGAGTTTGCATATACATGCTAAACCGGTTTTTATTGGTAATGCTTGGGGCGCAGGATTAAGTTTACGATTAACTTTTAAATAATATAGAATGAACATTGCATTGATAGGCTACGGCAAAATGGGCAAAGAGATAGAAAAAATTGCCTTAAAAAGAAACCATTCCATTGTTTTGAAAGTGGATGTGGATAATAAAGACAGCATAACAGCCGCCGATCTAAAAAAAGCCGATGTGGCCATTGAGTTTTCAACGCCGCATACCGTATTGAGTAATATTAAAAAATGCTTTGATGCCGATGTTCCCATTGTTGTTGGAACTACAGGTTGGTACGAAAATTTTGATGCGATAAAAACGGAAGCGCAAAAAGGGAATAAAACATTATTTTACGCCACCAATTATAGTTTAGGTGTGAATTTATTTTTTAAGGTAAACAAATACTTAGCCGAGCTCATGAATAAATATCCCGATTATGAAGTAAGCATGGAAGAAATTCATCATATTCATAAATTAGATAAACCAAGTGGTACTGCAATTACTTTAGCCGAGCAAATAATTAAACATATTGATCGCAAAAATAAATGGAGTATTACAAATAAAGAAGCAGATACTTTATTTATTGAAGACAAACGCGAAGGCGAAGTTCCCGGAACACATTTTATAAAATACCACTCGGCTGTTGATGATATTGAAATTATGCACAAGGCTCATAACCGCCAGGGTTTTGCTTTAGGAGCCGTAATTGCGGCTGAGTTTGTAAAGGGTAAAAAGGGGATTTTTAATATGGGGGACGTGGTTTAAACCCATTTTGCCACCCTACGATCTTAACACCAAAAATGTTAAAACCAGATATAAATCGTTTATATTTACAATACCAATAGGGGCGATAAAAGTACCCCTATCTGCCACCTGTTGGCAGATAGGGGTGAAAAAATGAGTCCTATAAGGTAGTTACCAGCAAGTGGCGGACAATTCCTCCGAGGATGAATTGTCGGCTGACAAGGAACGTTTCGCCCGACTGTTATTCGGTGGACAAAGCACCATCCGTTCGACAGGTATGCTCGTTTGATAAAAATACTCGGACGCTTGTTCGTTTTGTGCTAAAAAGCTTATTTACGGTTATTGTTCTTTAATAAAATGTATTATTTTTACTATCAAATCATATTCCCATGAAAAAGACAATAGCGATAATAACGGCAGCACTTTTTTTCTTCAATATTAATTTAAAAGCACAAGACGACCCTAATTGCGGATTTGTTGTTGACGGCATACTTGTAGACAGCATTACATCTTGGTCTATAGGTGAGCTTTCCGTTGTTTTTCCCATTAAGCAGAATTGGAAGAAATATGATTTTATTGAGGGTATAATATATTTTGACGGCAAAATAAATAGCCGCAAACAATTCTTTCGTAGTGGAAAAGTTGCAAGATATGCTTTTCGGATGAAACCTGAAGATATTCAGGAATGCGCCAATTCAAATTATGCAACATGTACAATAGTAAAAAAAGAGGATGCCGAGCATAAACAAAATCTGGCTCAAAATTATTATTGCACTAATTGTAAAGAAGGCGCAGAATACTTCACGCAACCACTTGATGAGAACGATAAGCCTATAAAACCTATGATGTGGATGGTATTGCGCGGCCATACAATTACAGGGTATACCAATGATGCTTTAAAGCTACCGATTTATGATGGTATGAACGGAAGCTTGGATGACACACGTCATGATCACAAAACTCAAATATTAGCATCAATACACTATGGTGGCGAAGTGCTTTTCACATCAAAACAAATTCCGTTTAAACTTTGTTTTTGCACTTACGATAAGTCGGCATATAAAAAAGTAGTTGCTGACTATCAAGTATGCGACCAATGCAAAATTGAATCTTCCAAACAAATCCCTCAACCCGGTAAAAAGTTCAACTTCCAAATGGAAAATATTGGGGTGAGTGGACAATTTCCAATAGGCAAAGCTGTTGGCTCAAATACTGGCTCCAATGAGAAAACAGAAGTAAAAACAAACACAACCGAAACAAAAACAACTGTTACTAAAACTACCACGACAAAAACGACTGGCAATACACAGACAAAACTTGCTGACGGGCTTGTGCCATACGTTGAAAAATGGGACAACGGTAAAATAAGAGTACAAGGACAAAAAAATAAAGACGAGGAATTACAAGGCACTTGGAAATATTATGACGAAAGCGGTAAGCTTTGGAAGACCGAAGAGTATAAAGACAACGAACTCATTAGCACGAAAGAGAATTAACACAAATTTCGGCAGACACTTAAACTGTATTTAAACTGTGTGCCGCCACCAGACTGGTAACAGCGGTCTTGCGTAATTTTTTGCGTGTTAACGCTCAAATACAATAGTTGGACAAGCAAAAAACTACGCAAGGCCGCAAAACGTTATAGGTAAGCTGCGGGACATTCCGTAAGACGAAGAAAATGAATATCAGAAAATATATTCCGACAGACATACACGAGTGTATTGACATATTTAAAAGCAACTGTCCTG
>JAHEYC010000084.1 GCA_023251775.1 Sphingobacteriaceae bacterium
TCTAATTTCTCTGGATTAAGTGCTTCAATGATAATGCGTCGGATCTCTTCCAATATCTCTGTTGTATCAATATACGTTCTCGAACGCGAGATCTCATTAAGAATACTAATTCCTATCAAACTCATGAAGGCGCCGGGAATTCCGTGTCCCGTGCAATCAGCGCACACAACTAACATCCGATCGTGCATTTCAAAAGCCAAATAAAAATCGCCACTCACAATATCACGTGGTTTAAATAAAATAAAATGTTCTTTCAATAACGCACTTATGACCTTGTCGGAAGTAATGAAACTTCGTTGGATGCGGCGCGCATAATTAATACTATCAGTAATGTTTTGATTCTTCTCGGCGATCTCCAAATTCAAATGTTGAAGTGTTTCATTTTTCTTATCAATGATCACGTTTTGTTTCATGATCTGAAAATTGGCAGCTCTTATGCGGATATAAGAATAAATACCGGTTAAAATTACAGCAGCAATTAAACCATAGAACCACCACGTTCTCCAAAATGGTGGTGCAATTTCAAATGCAAAAACAACAGGTTCTTTATTCCAAACGCCTTCGCCATTGCTTGCATACAAAATAAATTCGTATTTACCGGGAGCAATATTAGGATAAGACGCGTCTGTTTTATCTGAGTAATGCCATTCGTTATCAAAGCCTTTGAGCATGAATTTATACGATACTTTTTCAGGCGCAGTTAAACTTACGCCAATGAAATTAAACGTGAGGTAATTTTTATCGTAAGGTAATGAAAGATCATAAGGAATGTCGCCGGCACTCACCGAATCGGCATATATATCCCAATCTGTTTCCCGATAAAAAAGATCGATACGTTTTATTTTGGTTATTGGCTCAAGCGTGTTGTCGTTATCAAACTGTTGTTGATAGATCACAAAACCCTTCGAGCAACCCACGCAGATCTGATCGTTCTTATCAATAAGCATACAGTTTTGATTACATACCTGACCCGCAAAACCATAATCGGTATCGTAATAACGCAATTTGTGATCACCATCAATATTGATCTTAACAACACCACCCGATACGCCGGCCCAAATGTGATGATTATGATCTTTTACAATAGAGTAAACATCGGGTGATGTAAGTCCTAATTTTTTTGTAATGGTATCGAACTTACCATTTTTGGTAACAAGTACTCCAACACTGGTAGCAAGCCAAATATTATTGTTCTCATCAAAAATAATATTCTTTACACGACAAATAGGTAGGCCGTCTTTTTCGGTATAATGTTTTACCGTTTTCCCATTGTAAAAGAACAATCCATCGTCGGTACAAAACCAATAATCTCCTTTTTGATCTTGAACGATCTTACTTACATAGGTCTTAGGAATTGAAATGTCTGTGCGCGGTTCAAGTATTCCATCCTTCAGTTGAGCAACTCCGGCTTGGGTTCCCAGCAAAACATCTCCTTTAGTATCTACAAGAATATTCACCACAGAATTCATTTTGGCTTCTTTATCCTTGCAATTGTAACGCTTAAATGTTTCTCCGCTTGTAACGATCAACCCATTTGCTGTACCAATATAAAAAAGTTCTTTACCGTCATAAGTAATTCCCCAGATCTCTGAAACACCGGCGGCCAATTGCTTGTTAATGTAATTCTTGGTTTTTCCGTTTTTCAATTTAGTTAAACCACGCTTTGTTCCTAACCAATATTCTCCATTGTTACTGTTTTGATCTACAGCCCTTATCTCATCGGCTAATAAACTGTCTTTGGTGGTGTAAATATAAAAGCGTTCGCTCGCTAATTTGGAAACACCTCCCTGATCGGAAGCAAACCACATATTAGATTCTCTATCTTGAAATATATCCCAAATACTATTGTCAACCAATCCATTTTGTTTTCGAAATAAAGTGTATGTGCCATCCTTTTTCTGCTTGATCAATCCATGACTCGTTCCGATCCACAAAGCGTTGTTCCTATCCTTAAAGCAATTGTAATACGTTATGGTTGTATCCATATTCGCAGGATTTATAAGGTCGAACTTACCATCCACAAATTCAAATAAACCTTCGCCGGTGCAGAACCAAATGGTGTTGTGCCCTACTTCAACAACCGAAAACACCATATCATTACTTAATCCATCATTGGTTGTGTAATTGAGTGTTATATTTCCGTCGTTCTTAAAAACACCGCCTCCTAAACTACTGCACCATAAATTGCGTTGACTGTCTTTCATTACACGAAAGATGGCCGAGGTATCTAGTTTAGCATCCACGTGTAATTTGCCACAAACAGAATCTTTGAATGTAGAGATACCTCTACTTGTCCCTAATAAAGCAACATCGTTCTCATCAAACATGATAGAGAAAACACGATTGTGACTTAAGCCATCTTTTGTTGTGTAATTTTTAAAACGCTGCGATTTGGATTTGACATGCACAAAAGGATCGAACACCGAAAGACCATTATTAGTACCAATAAGGATTCTCCCTTTTTTATCTTTTGCAATGGCAAAAACAACGTTATCTGCCAAGCCATCTTTAACGGTGATATATTCGCTCGACTTACCATCAAACTTTGTGATACCGCCACCGCTTGTACCAAACCAGATCACACCATCATCACCCTGAAAAACCGTAAGAACTTGTTCGTTAGATAAACCGTTATTGATAGTTAGGTTTGAGAAAGGATAAGTTTGTGCATTGACAAAAAATGTCGACAACAAGAATAGAGAACAAATTAATTTGTAAAGGCACTTAACCATTGATAGATGACGTTCTAAAACGCGCAACTAAATTAGACATATTGTAGGATATATAACACACAAAATACCAAATATATATATAATTTGGGCCAATCTGCTTGTCCTTTTTCATCAATACTTCTTCAAAAAATAGTTGAGTAGAACTAACTACGCAACTATTTTTGTTCATCGTCTTGATGAAAAATTACTTCGCATCTTTGGTCCAAATCATATATACATTTGGTACATAAAAAAACGCCCGAAATTATTCATTTCGGGCGTTCTTTTGAGTGAACTATTTTATTGTTCTACGATCTTAATAACGTCGGTCTTATTTCCCACGCTTAATTTTACAAAGTAAATTCCTGCACTGTAGTTCAGTTTTTTAGCACTGAAACTATAGGTATAAGTTCCTGCTTGTTTTGCACCGCTATCAAGGGTTTGAACTTTAGCACCCAATACATTATATACTTCCAATTTAATATCATCTGATTGAGGTAAATTCAATACAATGGTTGAATTCAATGTATATGGGTTAGGATAAGCAGTCATAAAACCACCTTGCGAATTCTTAATTTCTTTTACCCCTATAACAGAACTAAATGGATGAATAGAATCTGTACCAACTGTATAATCCAAACCGGTAACAGAAGATGTACCGCTAACATTGAAACTATAAGTTCCTGTCATATGCATTCCCGGTATATCAACAAATAATACATAACCACCATTTTCTAAAGCGCCAAGATCATATTCTCCATTGCTATCGGTAATAATTGTACGAGCAGAACTTGAACCGGGATTACGTTTTACAACAATGCCAACACCGGGAATCGGATTTGATGCCACGGTTGCATAAGCACTGCGTTGTATACCAAGATTCAAACTGATCTGTCCATGTAGATTATTAGTACCGCTTGGTGCTTGATGAAATTTCACATGGATCTTATGACCGGGAGAAGTTAACGTTGTAGTAATAATTGTTGAAGCATCGATCCAATTTGTAGTATCACCATAATATGTGATCAATGCATTTGGATATACAGTTGGTGTTGGACGAATAGCGATGCGATATTCTCCGTAAGGAATACTATCGAATTTATAATTTCCGCTAGCATCTAATTTTGCTTTGGCCAAAATATCTTGTCGCACGAAATTCGAATTCTCGCGATACAAATACGCTTCGCCACTTGTAACAGGAGTTGCTTCTGTTGTGCTTGTATACACTGTTCCTGAAATGGATCCAAAATCTACAGGTAGCGTATACCATCCATAAGCAATGCCTGTATTAGTAGAATTAGCAGATAAGTACATTAAATAGGCCGAACCGAACGTGTTGTTCCTGAAAAAATGATATACGAATGAACTGTTTGTGACAAAAGTAAAAAAGGAATAATTCCCATTACTTAACCAATCAACAAATACACTGTCTGCTGTATTGTGTGATTCCTTTACACAAGCTACATTGTTGTAAGTTCCATTTGGAAGTTTTAAAGTTCCCCAAGATGTATAGGTCAATGTTTTGATCTTACGTTCTTTGATCTTTACTTTTTGGTTACCGAATTTTTTAGCCATAACAACCGTCCTAACTGTGTCGGTATATGAATCTAAATAATTGATCAAACTCGGCGAGAAAAATTCCTGCGGTGTATTAATGATGGTAGAGTCAAACGCTTTTTTTGTACAGAAACCTCCTTGGTTGAACAAGCCGTTATAATTTACCTGCCAATAACTGTAAGTTGAATCGGACGGATTTTTAAAAGGGGTTCTAACATATGTAGCATGCGTTGCCGTTGGAAAATAATTAAAATATGGTGTTGCAGCAGGATCAATGAACTTAAAACTGAATGTATCCACAATATTAGTGAACTGTCCACTAGTGATCCTGTAATCCCAAGTTACATTCTGCCCCATCACCGGAACTGTCATTGAATTAAAGGTGGTATCCCACACTTGCTTAATGGATGTATTTCTAACCGGATAATACGTTCCTTCGATCACCGGAGGCGTTGGGGTTTGTGCCAATACCAGCGTAGATAAGGCTAAGGCAGTAAGTGTAAATAGTTTTTTCATTTTTTGATTAATTTGATCTTATTGTTCAACAAGCTTGATCACATCCGTTTTATTTCCGGCGGTGAGTTTCACAAAATAAATTCCCGAACTATAATTCAGTTTTTTAGCGCTAAAATTATACGTGTAAGTTCCTGCTTGTTTCATTCCCTTATCGAGCGTTTGAATTTTTGCACCTAATACATTGTAAACTTCAAGAGTTATATCGTCGGCTTGCGATAAGTTTAAAGCAATAGATGAATTTAATGTAAATGGATTTGGATATGCGCTCATAAAACCACCGGCAGAATTTTTAAGTTCTTTGATACCTATGGCCATATTGGTTGGATGAATGGAGTCTGTTCCTGCTGTATAATCCAAACCACTTACGGTTGAAGTACCATTCACATTGAAACTGTATGTTCCCGTCATATGCATTCCGGGAATATCTACAAACAATACATAAGCACCATTCTCCAAGGCACCAAGATCATATTCGCCATTGCTATCAGTTAAAATGGTACGTGCAGAACTTGAACCGGGATTACGTTTTACAACAATACCTACACCGGGAATTGGATTTGACGCCATCATATCATCTGCATTTGCGCTGCGTTGCATTCCAAGATCTAACATCACTTGTCCGTGAATATTGTTTGAGCCGGTTGGCGCTTGGTGAAATTGCACATGGATCTTATGACCAGGTGATGTTAATGTTGTTGTAATGATGGTTGAAGCATCTATCCAATTGGTAGTATCTCCATAATAAGTGATCATGGCGTTTGGATACATTGCAGGATCAGGACGAATGGCAATACGATATTCTCCATGTGGAATACTATCGAAGTTAAAATTTCCTGAAGCGTTAATTTGCGCTTTTGCTAAAATATCTTGTCGTACAAAATTTGAGTTCTCGCGATATAAATATGCTTCACCACTTGTGATAGGTGTTGTTTCGGTTGTACTTGTAAACACTGATCCGGAAATAGAACCAAAGTCAACCGGTAAAGTATACCATGCCGTTTCAACAATGGTATTACCCGGATTCACATTCAAATAAAGTAAATACGCAGAACCAAACGTGTTATTTCTGTAGAATTGATACACATGACCCGAACTTGTTTGTGGCGGACCAACATAC
Source organism: Sphingobacteriaceae bacterium (assembly GCA_023251775.1). Classification (GTDB taxonomy): domain Bacteria; phylum Bacteroidota; class Bacteroidia; order B-17B0; family Aurantibacillaceae; genus Aurantibacillus. The sequence goes on from JAHEYC010000084.1 coordinate 5,902, forward strand.
GTATAGTTCCCGTTACTTGCGAAATCAATGAACACGCTATCGATCGCCGAGAAATCTTCTCTGATAAGCGCTACATTATTGTAAGTTGCATTTGGCAATTTGAGTGTACCATAACCAACATAACTAAATGTTTTGATCTTGCGCGCTTTAGTTTTTCCTCTGAAACCTAAAAAATTATTGGCATACGCTACATACTTTGCTGTATCTTGTTTTGAATACAAATAAGGCATTTTTGTAGGAGAATAAAATTCCCAATCTGTATAAGTGCTTGTTGAATCGAATTTATTTTGTATATTAAATCCACCAATACTATGTAAGCCATTATAACTCACATTAAAATATTGATACAATGAATCGGATGGATTACCTAACAATGGTGTCCGTAAAAAAACAGCATGAGTTGCCTCAGGGAAATATTGATTATAAGGCGTTAATGCTGGATCAATGAATTTACAAATAAATGTGTCGGCAATATTAGTAAATGCGCCATTGGCTTGCGTATAATCCCAAACCTGATTTGGACCTATAGTTGGAACAAGCGAAATACTGGTTGTTTGCCAAACTTGTTTGATGGCAGTATTGCGAGCAGGATAATATGTTCCTTCAATAACCGGACCTTGCGCCGAAATTACGAGAGAAGAAATTATACAAAAAAGAGTAAAAAGTTTTTTCATTTTTAATTCGATTTAAATACTGTCATTATTTTGTCACACTCTAATACAGCGAGCAAAGCCAAATTTAAACTAAAAAACTCAAAATCTAAAATTTTTTGGGGGTTATAGCCTGTTTTTCAACAATATAGCTCAAAGCCGCGTGTATCAAGGACTTAATAGTTAATAAGCTCGATCTTAGGCTTAAAAATTACTCTTGAGCTTATCATTTTTTGAGAGTTTTGTGGTCGATCTGCCCCCCCGTCTTTAAGCTAATTTCTTGTCGGAGATAACAAATTAACACCTCCAATTTGAAGCTTTCGAGTTCTTTTAATAGTAACATCTTATATTTCTTTATATACTTTTAAAAATTATATTTGATAAACAAAAAACTGATCGTATGAAAAATTTAGGAAAAATTGGATTGATAATGGGCTCACTTTGCCTTTTATTTGGACTCTACGTTATACTGGTTGTAGTTCCTGCATCTGAAAGTGGTAAAGCTGTAATGGAACAAATATGGTCTTCGGGTCAACAATTGCAAGAAGGGCAAACTTATTTTGACATTCCGGGATATAAAGAAGCGTATGAAGTTGCCGAAAAAGGAGTTGATTATGCAGGCTATGTATTTTTTGCGTCCATGCTCCCTTTATTAATGTGTATCATAGCATCCATCAAAAAAGATAAAATGGGAATGATAGGCGCAGTAATTTCATTAGGTGCTTTTTTAATTGGAGCAATTTATGGAACACATATGTTCTCATAAATAAAAATTCAGTTTACAATTAAAACCCTTTCAGAAATGAAGGGGTTTTTTGTTTTTATAGATTAAAATTTACATCCGTTCCGCCTTTTGGTTCGGAGATTTGTATAAGTTATTTGATCAAAGACTTAATTCGATAAGCACATAAATTCTTATCTTTGTAAACAGTTCTATTGTAGCCATGAAAAAAGCAGCGATCATTTTTTTCTCTTTATTTTTTGTGTTGTTAACCTTTGCGCAAAAAGCGAGCGATGATTTCACAGGTAAATGGAAAGCACCAAAGGGCGATGTGATACGCGTGTACAAGACCAAAAGCGGTTTTATTGGCAAAACTGTGAAAGAAGGAGTTGTTGTGTTGAAGGACGTAAAATTTGCCGACGGTAAATGGACGGCTATCATCATGAATCCAAAAGAAAATATTATTGCCGACTGTGAATTGATATTAGAACTGGAACAAGCTAAACTCCATATCATCGCCAAAAAAGGCGTATTTCACAAAACAATTTTTTGGACGAAGTTGTGAGTGTTGAGATCAGATCCTAATACCGATCACACAAACATCATCCACTTGTTCAAGTTCACCCTTCCAATTATTAAAGGTTTTATGTAAAGTTTCTTTTTGGATCTTTAGTGCTTTTGCAGCAAGTGATATCAGAACTTCGCTCATTTGTTTGTACTTGAACTTTTTTCCTTTGGGTCCACCAAACTGATCGGCCATTCCATCGGTAAATAAGAACACCGTATCGTTCTTATTTAAATTTAAAGCATGCGAGGTAAAAGGCTGCGCATTTTCAATTAATCCAATTGGTTGTTTATTGGCCTTGATAACTTTCATTTCTCCATTTTGCAAATACCATAATGGATTATTTGCACCAGCCCATTTGTATTCGTTGGTTCTTACATTTTTTACAATGAGCGAAATATCCATTCCATCTTTTACTTCCTGTTCACTTTTTCTGAATGTTTCCAGAACAAGTTCACGTGCTTTATCTAATATCTTCCCGGGATCGGTCAATTCAAATTCTTTTACGCAACGCGAGAGTGCGTTTGAACACACCACACTTACCAAAGCTCCCGGAACGCCATGCCCTGTGCAATCGGCCGCTGCATAAAAAATATGATCGTCGGTGTACTCAAAAAAATAAAAATCACCGGCAACAATATCTTTTGGTTGATATAACAAAAAACTCTCCGGAAAATATTTTCTTATACCTTCCTCTTTTGCGAGAATAGCATGCTGAATACGTTGCGCATAATGTATACTATCCAAAATTTCTTTTTGTTTTTCTTCAATGATCAATTTCTGCTTTTCGGCAATTTGCTTTTGTTCTGTAATAATTATGTTGGCTTTTTGTTTGTTCTTGAACGCTCTGAACGAAACCGCAGCTACTAACAACATTAAAACAAAGCCTACAATACCACCATATGTATAAGCTCGTTGCTGCGTTATGGCCTGCTCATGTTTAAAATCCTGCTCCATTATTTTCGCAACATTTGCTATACTATCCTTTTCTGCTTGTCGTTCGTATTCGGCCTGAAAATATTTTTTGGCCATCACCTTCCTGTTATCCTCATTCTCTAAACTATCACGCATTTGCAAATAAAGCTCATGCATTTCCAAAGACTCCTTGAACTTATTTTGTTTTTTATAGATCTTCTTTAATGCTAATGCTGCGTAACGAATATCATCCGGAAATCCCAATTCCTTGGCTTCTTTCATACTTCTTAAAGCATAGCTTTCGGCCTCCTTTACTTTTCCATCCTCAAATAATGTTTCTGCTATGTTCACTAATAAAATAGCAGTGCCTTGTTTGTCCTTTAATTCCTCCATTAATTTTAGCGATTCGCGGAAATACTCCAAACCCTTGGCCCATTCTCTCTTTTCCTTTAAAGTTGTTCCAATGTTATTTAATGCCGCAGCCATTCCATGCTTACTATCCAATTCTCTGTACATCTCTAAGCCTTTCTCAAAATAGCTCAAGGCTTTTTTATAATCGGCATTATTTTTATAGGTAGAACCAATGTTAGTTAACGAACTTGCAATACCATCTTTGTCTTTTAATTCTTCTTTTATCTTTAATGATCTACGATGATAGTAAAGCGCATTAGCCGAATCTTCTTGCCTGTCATAAATAATACCAATGTCGTTCAAGAGTACCGAAATTTGTTTTTTATCATTGATTTCTTCGTTTATCTTTAATGATTTGTGCAACAGATCCATCGCCATTGGAATGTTTCCTTGATTTTCGTAAATACTTGCTATGGTTTTTAAAGTGAAGGCGATATTGTACTTCGCTTTTAATTCAACCCAAGCTTCTAAACATGGATTGTAATACTCAAGAGCTTCGGCCGGACGACCTTCTACTGTTGAAACAAACCCTGCATTATTAAGTGCCAAAGCACTCGCCTTTAAGTAGAACTCACGAAATGTTTGATCGGTTGACGATTTGAGTTGTTGCTTTGCCTCCATTGCCAAACTATCCCAATACGAAACTCTAAATATCTGGGTCATTTCGCCGTACTGATATTTAGCTTGCAGCAAACAGGTGTCTCGAACAGGATCGGCTGGTTTTTTTTTGAGAACTTTAATAACCTTGCGGAGTGAATCTATTTCGCGCGACTGCGAATATGTTAGTTTACAAGAAAGCGCCACTAATAAAAAGAATATTATTTTGCTACTTGTAAAAAAACGCATGATCAAAATTAAGTTGGAGATACTAAAATATGGTTTTTTTTGGCAATAGCAACATCTAAAATGAAGTGTTGATTTTAGATGTGTATAAGCTTGAAAATGAGGACGCCTTTAATGGATAGTAAGATCACTTCTTTATTTTGTAACCAATAAGCTTGCGAGGTTTTTTTTCGACTGTGGAGGTAAATTTTTTGTATGCTCTCCTATCTTAAGGTGCCAAATTGGTACCTTAAGTTTAAGATCGTAAGGTAATTTACTATCTTTGATATTAAAGAGATTTTTTTATTTAATGCCGGAAAATAATATCCTCGAAGTTGATGTTCTCATCATTGGCGCCGGTCCCACCGGCATGTCCGCGGCTTTAGCATTATTAGAAGCAAAAAAAACAATTCTCATTATTGATAAACATCAAAAAGGACTTGGTTTTTCGAGAGCTATTTTAATGAATCCGCAAACGTTGGCTTCTTTGGCGCAGTATGGTGTTTCAACTAAAATTACTCAAAGAGGGATTCCCATTAGCGGTATGTCAGTTCACGGTAACAAACGTCAAATTTTGTACGCCGATCTTTTACAACAAAATAAAAATGCTTTCGATCCTATTGCTCTTCCACAATTAGAAACCGAACAATGCATGATAGAAGCTCTGGAAGAAAGAGGCCAACACATTTTAAAACCTTTTGAACTTGTAAATTTTACACAAGATAAAGATGGCGTGACCTCAACCATAAGGCATTCACAAAATAGTTCCGACACAAAAATAATACGATCAACTTATGTGATAGGTGCAGATGGTTATCATAGCAAAACCCGACAAGTTTTAGGTATTACCTATCCCACCGAAGATCTTAAACATAAATTATTAGGCGTAGATTGTGAAATGACATGGTCTTATAAAGGTTCTGTTGCAAGTTGGATATTAAATGAAGGACTTATATTAGCGTTTAAGATAAATGAGAACAAGGTGCGCTTTGTTTCCATTCCTGCATCTGTTTTGAAAAAAAGAACTGATCTTGTTAGATTAGAAAAAATTACCTGGGAAACTGAATTTGAAATTCACTTTTCGCAAGTACTAGAGTATGGCAAAGGAAGAGTTTGGTTGGCAGGCGATGCTGCACATGCGCACTCACCGGTGGGCGGACGAGGACTCAACATGGGCGTTGCCGATGCCTTGCGTTTGGTAAAAGCTATTTTGGACGGCGACTTTGTTTCTTACCAAAAAGAACGCTACAAAGTAAATTCCGATTGGGTGAAAAAAAATAAATTCATCACAAAATTTTTGGCAAAGCAAGGTTTTATGGGGACATTTAACCGCCGAACCATTCGAACATTGCTTTCTATTGCCTCATTCTTTGGCGAAAAAGCAATTGGCAAAAGGGTGTTTAAAAATATTACAGGGACTTAATATCCGATGAGTTTCAAGGTGCCAAATTGGTACCTTGAAGAATTGGAAATTTAGAACTTTTAAGGTCGCAAATTGCGACCTTAAAGATTCATTTGTTTGAGGTGCCAATTTGGTACCTCAAGTTTTGTGATGCCGGGATTGAAAATTCGCGCGAGCGGGGAGATCCTTTGTTTCTTTTTTAAGGTCGCAAAATGCGACCTTAAAGAAAATAAAGACAGATTTGCGGCCTTCATTTTCAAGGTACCAAATTGGCACCTTGAAATTTAATCTCAGAAATCACTTTAATCAAGCAATAATAATTTAAACGACGAGAATAAGCACGGATTAATAATCCGAGAGAGAAAAGGAACAGGGCTAGCACCCTTAGTGAAGACTAAAAGTTTGGTTCCATTTATACCTTTTGAAAATCGTTTACTAAACAAAAACTTTAAATAAATTAATTAGGATGTTTTATTAGAATTGCATTATTTAGGCAAATTCAAAAAATTAAAATATGTCAATTAAAAACTTACCTCTATCCGTAAATTTTCTAGTATTATTTGTGTTGGCGTTTCTCTTTACCAATAAAGTCATTTCTCAAAACAATGATGATTCTACTAAAATAAAAAAAATAGAAAAACAAGTAAAACAGTTAAAGGATACCCTTAATGCCACTCGGTTCATTTTTAGTAAGATCATCTATAACTTAACATCCAAAGACACTTCAGCTACATCAAAAACTTCAAATGCCGAAGGATATTTATCTTATATAGACACCCTAAACAACAACCTCATTGAGCTTATAACAGACTCTGCTGATTCAACTAAATGCAATTGTTGTTCACAAAAACTATTAACTAGTATTTCTTCCATTTCAGATGCTCAAGTACTCAGTAATTTAATATACGATATAGAACAAAATCATTTCAGTTCTAATCTTGAGTATAAAAAATGTATTTTAAAGCTATTAAAAAATAAACTTTATGAATTCGCCAGGGAACATTACGCCTTATACACATTTTCAACGTCGCACAAAAGGTTAATAAAATCTGTCAATATCAATTCAGCTAACGATCTGTTTAAAGGAAGTTTGTTTCAAAGCAATTTGGATAGGGATTATACAGGTGGGCTTAATATAGGTCTTACAACGGATTACCTTAATTTATTTGCAGGTACACCTGTTCTTAAATCAATTCAAAGTTTATTTTTTGGGGCTGACGTTTACACTCCTTATTTTCAAAAAAATAAAATTTTTGTTGCTGACACAAGTGTTGACTCAACCGATAGACCTTTTGCTTCATTTCAATATTTAGGATATAACAAGCAAACTGTTTTTAAAAATTGGATAAAATGGACTTTTGATTTTAGATTAGGGAAAATAGGCGGTAATAAAGCTCGTGCTTTACAAACCGGCTTACATCAGGATATTTCATATAGCCCCAGACCTTTTGGTTGGGGGGCTCAAATTGCCAATAATGGGCGCACAGGCATTTCTTTAAATATAGTTGAAGAAGCGCTCGCGATAGGTATAGACAAAAAAGGTAACAGATTGTATGCTTCCTCTTTTATTGATGGTATGTTTGGAACTTACATGACTTACTTTGGAGCTGGCATCAATCTCTCAAATAAAAATTTCGAAGAATCCAATGCCTTTTACAATTCAAGACACTTCAAAGGGAGGAAAACTTTTTGGAAGAATTTTTTATTAAACTATCGAATGACTATTCGAAAGATTGTGCACAATACAATGCTTGAAGGTTATGGGTGGAGAGATACAAAAGAAAGAGATGATGATGTTTTGACTCCAAAAAGTAGGTATGTTTTACCCAAAGATTCTGTGCAAAAAACTGTAACTACTCTTGATTTTCTTTTAGGATATGCTTTCAGGGGAGGTTCTGCTTTCTACAAATTTTCAGTTATAACACCGGAAACCTATCTTAAGGAGCATGATCTATACAGAAGAAGACATATGTGGGCTACCGTTGGCGTTTCTTTTATTATTTGGTAGGTTATCCAACAGACAATCTATGCACAAAATTCACAAGAACGAGTTAATTACTCGCTTATTTTAAATTACTCTAGGTCTAGATTTGACCTATGAATTGCTTCACCATAATTCTGGAAAAAATGCGTTTCCTTCAGTTTCTTGTTTTGATGACTTGGACAATATGTTTTTGTAAATCCATACAAATCGTCTTGTATCATTAACCTTGAATAAGTGATAGTATCATTATAGATTGGTTCTGTTATACCCCACACCATTTCCATATCTTCTCTTGGGCATTTGCATCCAAAAATAATTTCTTTAAGGTCTCCGGGGTATTCTATATGTTTGCCTTTCATTGAAATTATCTGCCTCCACTCCTTTTCATACTCCCAGCTTTTACTCTTACTAATTATTGTTTGGGACAATCCACTTTTAATATTTCTTGGGTCACTTTCAAAATTCATCTCTGGTAGTTGTTCTATGTAATTAACCTTAGCAATACTTTTTGCTATCGGATTTTCCACATCAAATACTAAAGCCATGCCTCTATGACCATCAGCATAATGTGACCACATTAAAATTTCTTCTTCAAGTTCACTATAGCATACAACGCCTAACTTATCAATTTCACTTTCGATTTCTCTTTTAACTTCAATTTGTTTCAAGGGCAATTGTATAACTTTATTTTCTTCCGATAAAAAGTAATTGGATCTCATTACAAATTCAAAAGGATCATTAAAATCTTTTGGATTCGAAACCCAGTTCATTTTTAACGATAAATTTATTAAGCTGTATTTATTAATTGGCTGGTATCTGTATAATGTTTTCATTTCAATCATTCCCGTCAAAAAAGCCCCGTATTTCTACGAGGCTTTTCATTTTATACGTTCGTTCTTTGTTGTGTATTACGATCCACACGCTTCGCAATCCTCCGGGTTATCCAGAGAGCAGGCTAATTGTGCTTGTTGTTCTTCAAAACTTAATACGTGTTCTTGTCCGCGTTCTACTAATAAAGCATCTTCGTTTCCTAAAATGGCAGGCTTAGTTAATGCACCTTGGTCTACAGTAAACTTAATTGCGTCAGCAGCAGCTTTGGTACGTAAATAATACATGCCTGTTTTTAATCCTTTTTTCCATGAGTAAAAATGTGCGCTACTCATTTTTGCAAAGTTGGCATCTTGTATAAATAAATTCAACGATTGCGATTGGTCAATGTATGCACCTCTATCAGCAGCCATATCAATTATTGTACGTTGTTTAATTTCCCAAACTGTTTTGTAGATCTCCTTAATATTTTGAGGGATCTCAGGAATATCTTGCACCGAACCATTTGCACTAATGATCTTGTTCTTCAAATTCTCATTCCAAATTCCAAGTTTTACTAGGTCGCGCAATAAATGTTTGTTCACTACCACAAATTCTCCGCTTAATACACGGCGAGTGTAAATATTGCTGGTATATGGTTCAAAGCACTCGTTGTTCCCTAAAATTTGAGATGTTGAAGCAGTTGGCATTGGAGCTAACAATAATGAATTACGAACGCCATGTTGTTTTATCTCTTCGCGCAATACATCCCACTCCCAACGACTGCTTGGTGTTACACCCCACATATCTTGTTGGAAAATGCCTTTGCTTATTGGCGAACCTTCGTACGATTCGTAAGCACCATCTAATTTGGCAAGATCTTTACTTGCAGTTAATGCGGCAAAGTAAATTGTTTCAAAGATCTCTGAATTTAATTTTTTTGCTTCTTCGCTTTCAAACGAGTAACGCATTAAAATAAATGCATCGGCCAAACCTTGCACACCTAATCCAATTGGGCGGTGACGCATGTTCGAATTACGCGCTTCAGGAATTGGGTAATAATTACGATCAATAATTTTATTTAAGTTACGTGTTGCCGCGTAAGTGATCTCAAATAATTTATTGTGATCAAATGTTCCGCTTTTCTCGTCCACAAAACGCGGAAGAGCAATACTTGCTAAATTACAAACCGCTACCTCATCAGCACTTGTGTACTCTAAAATTTCGGTACAAAGATTAGATGATTTAATAGTTCCCAAATTTTGCTGATTCGATTTTGAATTAGCCGCATCTTTAAATAACATATACGGATTACCTGTTTCAATTTGCGCTTCAATAATAGCAGCCCATAATTCGCGTGCTTTAATTTGCTTGC
>JAHEYC010000085.1 GCA_023251775.1 Sphingobacteriaceae bacterium
GATCCAACGAACATCAAGTAAACGACATTAAGAAATTGGGAAAAGATATGGGCGCGGATATTGTTCGCATAAAAACCGCACAGATCTACGATTTTGAGAACAGCCAAGATATGATCCCGCAAAATGAAGAGCTCTCTCGTTACAAAAAGAACAGTAACGGCAAGTTTGAGATAAAAAATTCTTTATTGAACCAATGCTGGCGAATGTGGCAAGCTTGTGTTATTACTTGGGATGGAAAAATTGTTCCTTGTTGTTTTGATAAAGATGCTAAATATCAATTAGGCGATCTTCATAATAATACTTTTAAAGAGATCTGGTTCTCGGAGCCTTATCATGCATTTAGACAAAGCATATTGAAAAGCCGTAAAGAAATAGATATTTGTACAAATTGTACAGAAGGAACTAAAGTGTGGGCTGATTAATTTAAGCCACGAATTACACTAATTTTCACTAATCTGTGTGTATGATATATAATACTATTTCACTAATCTGTGTTTACTAATTCAATCAATTTACACACAGTTTAGTGTAATTTTTACAAACCCAGATTAGTGCTAATTCGTGAAATTCGTGGCTGAAAAGGGAAATTATCTTTTATTCGCCTCTTTAATATATGTATCCAAAGCACCCGACATGCTCGGATTTTGTGGATTTGGCGCAAAAATATCTAAACGGAAATTTAATTCCTTTACCATTTGTGCTGTGGCATAACCAAAAGCAGCCAAACGTAAATTAGCTTGTTTTAAGCCGGGGAAATTTTGTTTGAGCGAACGAATTCCCATTGGTGTAAAAAATACTACCACATCAAAATCGGTTAAGCTTTTAATATCGCTTAGATCGGCGCAAGTAGTTTTATAAAAGGTACCTTTTGTATAGGTAATTTGTAATTCATCTAAAAAATCAACTATCTGTTCTTTGTGAACATCACTTACAGGGATCAAGAATTTCTCGTTACGATTCTTTCTGATCACGTCTACAAGATCAACAATGGTTCCGTGTCCAAAAAATATCTTACGCTTACGATACTGAATATATTTTTGAAGATAATACGCAGTTTGTTCGTTGATGCAAAAATATTTCATGTTCTCGGGAACAGTTAAACGCATTTCGTTACAGATCCTGAAATAATGGTCAACCGCTAATTTGCTGGTCATAATAACCGCACCGTGTTCTAAAATATCAATACGTTGTGTTCTGAAATCTTGTGGCGATAATCCTACTACTTTAATGAACTGACGGAAAGTTAAGTTCAATCCGTGTTTTTTTGCAAGATCAAAGTATGGGTTCTTTTCTGTCTCAACCGGTTTTGGTTGTGAGATCAATATATTCTTTACTTTACTTTTAGGATAATTGCTTACCTCAATTTTTGGAGGAGGAGGAAGAGCAATGATATTCTTCTTACTCGATTTGCGGATCCTTTTTTCGTCGGCATTTGGAGTAACCAATGCGGTTTCTTTAAAATCTTTTTGCTTAACTATTTTTTCGGCCTTAACTACTACCTTTTTAAGCGCTTGTTTTACAACTTTTGCAGCTTTAACCGGTTTTGTTTTGATCTTTACTTTAATTTTTTTGGCCGTAGGTTTTTTCTTAGGAGCTTTTTTAGGCGTACTTTTTTTAGCCTTAGCTTTTCCCGACTTAGAGGGTTTTTTAGAACGAGCAGGCGCGGCTTTCTTTTTGATCTTTTTGCTTTTCTTTTTTGCCATACCCCAGTATTAAAAGTTCGTCATTATAAATTTTAAAAAAACCAAGAAAGGTAAAATTTCCAAGGCACAAAGATATATAAAAACTTGTAATAACCCTATATGATTTTCGAACAAACTGAACACTACACCTCTATAAAGCTTGATGCACAGACTAGTGGCAATGATTATACCTGTGGCAATAAGTAAATAAACGGGGTTTAAGTGGCTAAATTCTACTACAACCATGATGGGTATTAATACAATTCCAAGCGATTGATTAATTACTAAATTGTTATAGAAGATCTCGTTGGTTAATGAAGGTTCATTACTTATATGTCCAACCACTTTTCTTATTCCGAATTTGATCGGTAAAAAAATGCAAACGCAAATAATAAAAAAAGCGTATTGAAAAAGGTCGGTGCGTTGTTCCAATATCTTTAATTGATGGAATTCGCTATTTAATTTATAAAGAAAGAACGACAGCATAAGAACAAATAGTAATGAAAGAACGAACGATGTTGGATTAAAAGGATTGAATTCCTCACGCTCCAATTGTTTTACCGATTGCATACTGTACGATGAACGCAAAACGCTAACTACTTTCGGAAAAGTGGTGATGCGTAAAAAAACAAAAAGCACAATGCAGAGAACAAGCACAATAGAAGGCCATATTAACGGCGAACTATTATTGAATAAAGGATAGTCGTTAACCGGTTTTAAATTATGCCCGCTAAAGATATGCTCGTACACAATATTATAATGCAAATGTTCGTGAGATATTGAATCCGAATTTTATCTGACCCTTACTCCAACTGTCAGAGGTGTTGGAGATAAAATTATTTTCGATGAGCCCGCCGGCGTTGGTAAAGAATAAACTAAATACGTGTCCGCCGGTCTCTAACTCCACGCCAAACGATAATGGCATTTTTACAGCATCATTGTTCTTGTAAAAGCCTGAAAAATTGTAAAAGTAATCGCCTATCAAACTAACACGTTTGGTCATTTTTATTCTTCCTCCAAAACCTAAAGAGAAAAATCCATTCACATCCTCCGCATCATTATTGGTATTGATACGTTGCATGATAAAATTACGGTGAACATACGTCGGTAATATCTCTAAAGAGATAGATTTGTTTAATTTGCTGGCAATGATGAACTGACTTATATAATTAAAGCGGTGCAATTCGTTTGTTTCAAAATTTTTGTTGATACCTGCGTAAATAACAGATGTAGGCGCGAAGGTATAACCAATATCACCAAAAAAAGTGATACTTACCGGAACTGTAAAATTGGTGGTTTGTTTTAATAATTTCCATTTAAGACTGCCATCAAATAATTTACCCATTCTGCTTCTTCCAATGCCTATGGTTATATCATCGGTTACGCCATAATCAAAACTAAAGCGGATATCATTTACTTGATCAAAGCCAAAGAATGTTTGGAATGTTTGGTTAATGGGATTTTGATCGTTGGTATTGTACATATTACCAAAACGGTGAGCGATCCTAAAATCCAAATGATTCTTTTTTATCGTTTCAATGGTTTGGGCATTTCCTAAACGGTAAGTTTTAAAAGTAGCGTATACTTTTTCATTCTTTTTAGGTTCTTCAGGAATAAGGCTTAATAGATCTTCCTGCGCTGATAAAAAAGTTGGACCAATAAGAAGTAGGGTGTAAAAGAACTTCATAGGCTAGCGATTATTTTTTTTGAAAAGGTTCTAAAGTGCTTACTACATCCACATCCACAATCTCTGCAATATTTTTCACGTACAAAGAAGGAACTTTGATACTATAATCCACCAACTTGATCTTGAATTTTGTTTTGATCATGATCTCGTTACCTTTTTTTGTAACAACCCCATCATAGGTCTCATCTTTTATTACACCATGCATTTCCATTTTACCTGTTACGGTTACTTTGGTCTCGCCATCCTTTGTCATATCTATTTGCTCGTTGATCTTGCCTTTGAACACAGCATTCGGAAATTTTTCGGTCTCCATATAATTCTCATTGAAGTGTTCTTCCATCAAAGCATTCTTGAATTTGAAATTGATCACACTTACACGTATCTGAATATCATTGGTTGATGAATTAAATACGATAATGGCACCTTTATTGGTTGCGGTGATATCTTCCAATGGCGAAGTTGAGAAGAAAGTGATGTTGGTAGAGCCATCTTTTGCTTTAAAGATCTGAGCAATGGATGTTTGCGCGCTAACAACAAGTACAGCTAGTAAAATAAGGGTTTTTAGCATGAGTTAATTTTTATCAAATATACAATTTTCAAACGTAGGAAGCAACCTGCAAAAATCTGTCAATTAACCTGGGCCAAGCCAATTTTTTAAGATCTTTTATGGCAACCGTATTGTATTTTTTGGCAAATGATCCTTTGAATTTTAACACATAAAAGTGACTATGCAAATGTTGGTGCGATAAAATGTGTTTGTATTGTTTATGTACATCTTCAATGATAAAATTTTTGCCAAATGGTTTTAGATGTTTGCTTTTAAGTAATGTTCTAAGATCAGTTTCCTTTTCAGATTCTATCAAAAACAATTCGAACAAGCCTTGCCAAATATCTTTTTTGTTACGTTGATGCACGATCACTTTTTTATTTTTGTCGATCAATAAAAAATAATTGAAGTAGCGATCCTTGATCTTTATTTTTTTAAGTTTCACTGGTAATTGTGCTACTTTATCCTTTGAATAAGCAATGCATTTGTTTTGTAAAACACAATTCTCACAATCCGGATTCGACGGTTTACAATAACGCGCGCCAAATTCCATGATAGCTTGATTATATAAGCCCGGTTGTTTTTTTAAAAGTAATTCGTTCGCTAATTCTTGAAATTGTTTTATCCCTTCTGTACTATTAATAGGTGTTGTTATTCCAAAAACTCTACTCAATACTCTGTACACATTTCCATCCACCACAGCATAAGGCATATTATAAGCCAAACTAGAAATTGCAGCGGCCGTATAATTACCAACGCCTTTTAATGAGCGTATCTCTTCGTAGGTTTTTGGGAACACGCCTTTATATATAGTACTAACCATTTTGGCTGTTGCGTGTAAATTCCGAGCCCTTGAATAATAGCCTAATCCTTGCCACATCTTTAAAACGGTATCTTCTTTGGCTTTGGCCAGATCTTTAACTGTTGGGAAGGTTTTTACGAAGGTATTATAGTACGAAAGGCCCTGGATCACCTGTGTTTGCTGCAAAATTACCTCACTTAGCCAAATTTTATAGGGGTCGTTGGTATGCCTCCAGGGAAGGTCTCTTTTATTGGCCAAGTACCATTTTAACAAAGTATCGCCAAAAAAAGATGCCATTGTAGGGTCAAATTTCAAGAAATTAATCGATTTTTTAATTTATTTTTTTTGGTTTTAATTAAAATACTATCTTTGCTCCCCATTTTAAACCGTACAATTAACTGATTCTAAATAAATTGAGAGATGACAAAAGCTGACATTGTTAACGAAATTTCTGAAAAAACTGGTGTAGAAAAAATTGCCGTTCAAGCTACTGTTGAGGCATTTATGAAAACCATCCGCAACTCTATGATAGAGGGCAAAAACGTGTATTTACGCGGGTTTGGGACCTTTGTGGTAAAGAAACGCGCCGAGAAAATTGGTCGTAATATTTCTAAAAACACAACGGTTGTAATACCAGCGCACTACATCCCGGCATTTAAACCAGCTAAGACATTTTCTGAGCGTGTAAAACGCAATGTAAAGTCGGCTGAACCGGAACCAAAAAACGACGATTAAGTCAAAAAACCTGAAGCATGAGCCCAAAACACGTAAAAATAGTTTTATCGGTTGGGGCTTTGGGTCTGTTCGTTCTTTTATTTATTGCTCCTAAGGTTGTTTCTAGCGAACAGTCAAAGGAAAACAAGATGGCCCCAAAAGCCAACATCGATCTTAAAGGTAATGTGGAGATGTATTTAACTATTGCTTCCAAAGCCTTAGAGCCAAATTTAAAAACACAAGCCGACCAGTTTGAAAGAACTGCTCAAAAAGATATTGTTTTCTCCGATTCTCTTGCTCGTTTTTGGGATAAATTAAAACGTCCCGATCTTGCAAGTTATATCCTCGAGAAAAAAGCCGAACGCACAAATAAAGCTGCCGACTGGTTCACAGCAGGTAACAGATATTATTACAGTGTTCAGTTCACAGGCGATGAGACCGAGCGCCCTTTATTATTCCAAAGCGCTATTCGCTGTTTTAAAAGTGGTTTAAAACAAGAACCCGGAAATATCGATTCACAAATTATGATGGCCTCCTGTTTTGTTGAAGGCACCGATGCACCAATGGATGGTGTAAGTTTGTTGAAGGAGATAGAAAAAAAGGATAGCAACAATATTAAATTGCAACTCACTTTCGCTTTCTTCTCGGTTAAAAGTAACCAAACCGATAAAGCCATTACCAGGTTCAAAAAAGTATTACAGCTCGATCCAAATTATATAGAGGCATATTTACATCTGGCCGATATATACGAACAAATGAACGATGTAAATAAAACAATTGAAGTGTTGCAGCTATATGCTGCTAAAACAACCGACCCCACAGCTAAACTGGAAGTAGAAAAATACATAAAGCAATTGAAATTAAAATAGAGTATTAACTAAAAACAAATTTTTATGCCAAGCGGAAAAAAAAGAAAAAGACATAAAATGGCGACCCATAAGCGCAAAAAGCGTCTTAGAAAGAATCGCCATAAGAAAAAATAATCCTTCGGGTTGTTTTTAAATTAGGAGAGAACCTAATACGGAAGAGTTTTCGCTCTTTTAGTTTTAGCCATTTTCATTTATTAAAGAAAGCAAATTTTGAACCATTTATCAATGTGTGCAATCATGTGCCTTCTATTTTTTAATTAAAACACTATAGCGTGAATCACGAATTAATAATTAATTCAACGCCAAATGAGGTTGTAATTGCATTACTAAGCGATAAGCGTTTAATTGAGCTGCATCGCGAAAAAAGCAATTCAAAGTTCATGGTAGGCGATATATACTACGGCAAGGCCAAAAAGGTTATGACCGGGTTGAACGCCGCCTTTATTGACGTTGGATACGAAAAAGATGCCTTTTTACATTACCTTGATCTTGGTCCCCAAGCAAAATCGCTTTTTAAATACGTACAAGCGGTTAAGCAAGGAAAACAAAATGTAAGCAATCTCATGTATTTTAAACACGAGAGCGACATTAAAAAAGATGGTAAGATCAATGATATTGTAAAAAGCGGTCAAAATATTTTGGTGCAGGTTGCAAAAGAACCTATAAGCGCTAAAGGACCAAGAATAACCACCGAAATTAGTTTAGCAGGAAGGTATATTGTACTTATTCCTTTTGCCGATAAGATCTCTGTATCGTCGAAGATCAAGAATTTTGAAGAGAAAACTCGTTTAAAGGAATTGATGCAAAGTATCAAGCCAAAGAATTTTGGTGTGATCGTGCGCACAGTTGCCGAAGGAAAAACGGTAGCAGAATTAGAAGGAGATCTAAATGATCTTATTAAAAAATGGGATGAGTGTTACAAGACATTAAAAACGGCCGAACCTCCTACTCGTGTTTTGGGTGAGATGGATAGGACCAACTCTATTTTACGTGATTTTTTAAATGCATCCTTCAATGCCATTCATGTAAACGATCCAAAAGTATTTGAAGATCTTAAAGTATACTTAAAAAGTATTGCGCCCGATAAATTAAACATCCTTAAACTTTACGATGGTAAAGTTCCCATTTTTGATGCCTTTGGTGTAGAAAAACAGATCAAGAGTTTGTTCGGTAAAACGGTTCATATGAAAACCGGTGCTTATCTTGTAATTGAACATACCGAAGCCTTACACGTATTTGATGTGAACAGCGGTAATCGCGCAAAAAGCGATAATACCCAAGAGGAGAATGCGTTTGAAGTGAATTTAGAAGCAGCTGTTGAGGTTGCTCGTCAATTGCGTTTACGCGATATGGGTGGCATTATTGTAGTTGATTTTATTGATCTGCACAACCAAGATAATCGTAAAAAATTATTTGATAAGCTAAAGGATGAAATGAAGTCTGATCGCGCCAAACACAATATTTTACCTCCAAGTAAATTTGGTTTGATACAGATCACTCGTCAGCGTTTACGTCCCGAAATAAATGTAGAGGTTATGGAAACCTGTCCTAATTGCAATGGAACAGGTAAAGCTCAACCAAGTTTATTATTTGTAGATCAGATAGAGAACAAATTACGTTTTATTATTAAGGAGCAGAACGAGAAAAAAGTTACGGTTCAAGTTCATCCTTATATCGAAGCCTTTATTAAAAAAGGAAGTTGGTGGAAAAAGAACAGCAAGCAGTACAAATGGAAGCGCGAATTCAAACAATGGGTGGATGTGCAGCCTTCAGAAAGCTACGGCTTTATGGAATATCATTTCTTTAATAAAGAGATGGATGAGATCGTTGTGTAGGTTTTTAGCCACGAATTACACTAATTTTCACTAATCAAGACGTAAATCAATTTGCGTTTTTATTTCACTAAACTAAGTAGACACAGATTAGTGAAATTCGTGATCCCGATAGCTATCGGGATCGTGGCTTTTTAAAACGTTACTGAGGCATTCCTGCCTGGATCCAAAGATCAATTTTACGAAGATCACAAGAACTTAATTTTGGTCCGCCTTGAGGCATTGGAAATGGTCCTGTATGTTTTACTGCAGGAAGAAACGTATTTGCGTTCACCGCGCTCTTAACGCTGTTAAAATCGTGCAAGGCCGGTGCTTGTCCACCCGAAAAATGACAAGAAGTACAAAAGGAGATCATCATAGGTTTGATGTGAGAATCATATTTTACATTTACCGTATCGCAATTACTTACAACTGTATTGGTGGCTGCACAATATTCTGCGCCAAAATTAATCCAAGCTTTTATTTTATTCAATTCCTTACTGGTTAAAGGTGTGCCGCTTTTGGGCATTTTAGGATGCGAACCACTGATGGCCTGATAAAGTTCACTCTTGGCAGCATTTCCGGTAGTAACAGCGCTTATTGCGCCCTCATAAGTTGTGAATTCATATCCTCCCGATTTGCTGGCAACACTGTGACATCCGCTAAATGTACAGCTGCGCGTAAGGATAGGTTGTATATCATTACCGTAACAAATAGGCTGATAATTATCGCGACGGCAACTATTAATAATAATTATCGAAGCAATAACAAAAAGAAGAAGGATCGGTTTTTTCATGCCTGATTTGAAAAAATAAATATACAAAAAATTAATTATTTATTTTTTGGCCTTTTCAGGAGGATTTATCTGCTTTTTTAGCCAGGCTTTTATATCATTTAGTTCGGCCCCCGAAATAGAGTGGGGCATTTCGTAAGTTTTATAGGTAACTTCTTTGATAGTATTGGTTTTTAAGAACTCATTGGCTTTTTCGGCCTCTTTTATAGGGATCATATTATCGGAATTACCATGGGCAATAAAGAATTTAATCTTTGCTACAGATGTTGCTTGTGTCATCGCCTTTTTGGTTTCTTCTAGCATTTTACCGCTTAGAGCTAATATGCCCGCTATTTTTGTAGGACTAGTTAATGCAATATCATAAGCCATTATTGCACCCTGACTAAAACCCATTAAAAATACTTTGGTGCTATCTGCTTTATAGGTTTTGCAAGCGTTGCTAATGAACGAAAGGATCTTGGCTTTGCTTTCTTTTAATTCGGTATAATTACTAGTGAGTTCATTCGTGCGTGTACGTGTCAACTCATACCACGAATAACCTACTTCACTTCCTTTAAAAGGAGCGCGCAACGAAAATGTAAGAAAACGTTCGTCGAGCGTTTTCGCAATTTCAATAAGATCGCCTTCGCTGCTGCCATAGCCATGCAATAAAATAAGTACCGGTGGATCACTTTTTGCTTTGGATGGATTAACCGAATAGGTAAGATCGGTATTTACTTTTTGGGAGAAAGCAAAGCTGCAAATGCAAATAAGAAAAAATAACTTGATGAATTTCATATGACAAATATAATTTTTTTATAAATGGAACGCAGATGACGCAGATTTATATGATTTAATATGATCTATCCGCGCTGATCATAAGCAATCCGCGTTATCCGCGTGCCATCAACGACCGCGTCGTTTTTTATGATCAACAAACTTCTTCTTCTCATTTTTAGTATCTCCACCTCTTTTTGATCTCTCGTTCTTTTGACCGCCAAATTTACTTTGAGCTTCTTCCATATCAACAAAGGCATACTCCAATTGTTTTTTAACCAGATCTGCATTTTTAATGAGGATGTTCACTGTATCTCCGAGGGCGTAAATTTTTCCGGAGTTTTTTCCAACATATCTGTAATTTTCCTCATCAAAATAAAAACTATCGCCTTTCATATCTCTTGCACGCACCATGCCTTCGCATTTGTTCTCGATGATCTCTACATAAATTCCCCATTCGGTAACCCCGCTAATAACGCCTGCAAATTCTTCACCAATTTTATCCTTCATGAATTCAACTTGCTTGAATTTAATGGATGCTCTTTCGGCTTCAGCAGCCATGCGTTCCATTTCGCTGCTGTGCTTACATAAATTCTCTAATTCTTTTTGATTAGAATAATTTTCTTTATTTAAACGCGCTTCTAATAAACGATGTACTAAAACATCGGGATATCTTCTGATAGGCGATGTAAAATGTGTATAATACAAAAGGCCTAAACCATAATGTCCGGCATTATCTGTAGTATAAATAGCTTTTGGCATACTTCTTACCGCCAATAATTCAATGATGCTTTGCTCTTTTTTATTTTTTACATCCTTTAATAATTTATTGATGCTATCAACCGATTTTTGTTTAGAGCCCAAATTCATTTTGTATCCAAACTTTGCCACAAAGCCACTTAAGGTCGCTAATTTTTCATCGTTTGGCGCATCGTGAATTCGATATACGCAAAGATTCTTGTTATCACCATCTTTTTTTCCTTTTGGTGCATTGGTATTCTCGCCATCTTTTGGTTTACCCAAATATTCAGCCACTTTTCTATTGGCCAATAACATAAAATCCTCAATTAATTTATGCGCATCTTTTTGTGTTTTGAAGAAAACGCCCAAGGGTTTGCCTTCATCATCTAATTTAAATTTTACTTCGGCTTTATCAAAGAAAATGGACCCTTTTGCAGTTCGTTCGGCGCGTAATATTTTTGCTAATCGATCCAGGATCAAGATCTCATCTTTGTATTCTCCATCAGCACCTTCAATTATTTCCTGAACTTCTTCGTAAGTGAAGCGTCTGTTACTATTGATAATTGTTTTTCCGAACCATTGCGCCATAATTTCACCTTTGTCGGTCATTTCAAACACGGCACTAAATGTGTATTTTTCTTCTTTAGGTCGGAGCGAACAAACAAAATTACTGAGCACTTCAGGCAACATAGGGATTACACGATCCACCAAATAAACAGAAGTTGCTCTGTTCACAGCTTCTTTATCTAATACTGTTCCCGGTTTTAAATAATGTGTTACATCGGCAATATGTACGCCAATTTCCCAATTACCATTATCCAGTTTTTTTAATGATAGTGCATCATCAAAATCTTTTGCATCGTACGGGTCGATGGTAAATGTGGTAATATCCCTAAAATCTCTGCGCTTTTTTATTTCCTTCTCATTTATTTCAAGATCTAGTTTGCGCGCGTAATATTCTACTTCATCCGAAAAACTTTCGGGCAAACCGTACTCGGCCATAATAGCGTGGATCTCGGTATTGTGTTCTCCGGGGAAACCGAATACTTCTATTACTTCGCCGTTTGGATTTTGCTCGCCCTGTTTCCACTCTAATAATTTCACTTGAACTTTTTGTCCTTCTTTAGCGCCTTTTATTCGCGTAAGGTTCACAAAAAAATCTACGTGGATCTTATGATTATCGGGGATCACAAACGCAAATTTTTGCGACATTTTTAAAGTACCCACAAATTGTGTTTTGGCTCTTTGCAATACTTCTACAACTTCGCCTTCTTTGCGTTTACCTCTGTGATTTGAATTCAAAACAATTTTTACAAGATCACCTTGCAAAGCATCTTTGGTTCGTTTAAATGGAATAAATACATCATCCTGATCGTTACCAATAACCACAAATGCTGTGGCTTGTGTTGTAAAATCAATGGTGCCGGTTAAATAATTGCGCGTTTGTTTGATGGTGAATTTGCCTAATTCTTTTTCAATAACAAATCCATTTTGTTTTAAGGCCTGTAATGTTTCTATTAATTGTGCGCGTTCGCTGTCGGAATTTATTTCCATAGCGGCGCCAATTTGCTTATAGTTAAATGATTTTTCGGAATTGTGTTGCAAAAAAGCCAATACTTCTTCAAATAGGAACTTCTGCTTTGGTTTTTTGTTCTTTGACATAAGACACAAAGATACTTGATTTTATAAATTTTGGGTGATGGAGTTATTAACCATGCATGTGTAAGATCGCCAATTAAAGCTAAACAAATAGGCTAATGATCATAAACTGGAAAGCAATTTTAAAAAGGCTTCTTTTTTACGCGTTGCCAAAGGGATCTCTGACCTATCCTGCATTAAAATGGTTCCACCCTCACCTTTTTTGTAGGTAACAAAAAAATCAATATTAATGAGATGCGATTGATGAGCTCTAAAGAAATTATAAGGTTCTAACATCTCATCAAATTCCTTTAATATTTTTGTCACTAAAATTTTGCGACCATCGTTCAGAATAAATTTGGTATAGTTACCTTCCGATTCACACCTGATGATATCTCTTACATTTACGGCATGAATTTGATCGAGACTTTTTAAGATGATCTTTTTTGATTCTTTTGAAAGACCTTTTAAGTTGTCGTAAAGGATCTTCATATTCATTTCTATATTATTTTGACCAAGATTTTCTTCAGCTTTTTTAATTGCTGCTGCAATATCAATGCCATCTGCAGGTTTTAGGATATAATCGAGTGCACTAAATTTAAAAGCTTGCAATGCGAACTCTTGATGAGCCGTAATAAAAATAACTTTAAAATCTATTTTCTCAAATTTAGATAATAGATCAAACCCGGTCCCATCGGGCATTTGTACATCCAATAGAACAATGTCGGGTTTATGTTTTTGAATAGCAAGCAGGCCCGATCTAACGCTGTCGGCACTTCCAACTATCTCAACATTCTTACAATGTGATAATAAGGAATTAGAGATCAATTCTCTCGAATTAGGTTCATCATCAATAATTACAATTCGTAACATATATCTTAATTTATAATTCCGGCACGCATATGATCACTTCTGTACCAATGGAAACCCCATTCTCATCGGTTAGATCTATTATTTCAAGCGTTGCTTTATTCTTACCTTTTTTATTCAGCAAATTTAAACGTTCTTGGGTAATTGTTGTTGCAAGCGATTCATGTTTTTCGGCGCTTTGTGGTTTTAATTTTTTTGCATGCTCCCTTCCTATACCATTGTCGCGCACTCGGATCTCGATCACATCCTTTAGTTGTCTAAATATGATCAAAATTAAATTATTGGCATCTCCTTTGTTCATGATACCGTGTTCAATGGCGTTCTCAATGAACGGTTGCGAAAGCATTGGCGGTATCAAAATGGATTCAACGTCGATCTTCTCATCCACTTCAATTTTGAATTTGAATTTAGCAGGGAAGCGTAATTGTTGTAGCTCTAAATAATAGTTAAGTGTTGCTATTTCTTTTTCGATCGGGATCGTTTCGCTCCTTGAATTTTCCAAGATCATTCGCATCAGTTTAGCAAAACTTGAAATGTATCCTGCTACTTCATCTGGTTTGTGTTTGTAAACATAATTTTGAATTGCTATGAGTGAATTGAAAATAAAATGTGGATTCATTTGCGATCGAAATAGTTTTTGCTCTATCTCGATCTTTGCTTGTTTAGCTTTTAATTTATTTTGAACCCCTAAAAGAAAAGCAGTAATAATGATCAACATCGCTGTGACCGCTAGTCCAAAAATGTAATACCATTTTTGCTTTATGTCTAATTCCTGAATGAGTGTTTTTTGAGTAAGGATCTGGGTGTTTTGACTTAGATTTTCGATCTCCTTCTCTTTTTTTTCTGTTTGGAACTTAGTTTCCATTTCAGCGAACTCTTTATTTTTATTAATATTAAAAATGGAGTCATTTAGTTTTATAAATAATTTTTGATATTCAAATGCTTTTTTGTAATCCCCTTTTTTTCCAAAAATAAGTGAGTAGTTTTTATAAATGATCAATATGCGTTCATAATCCTGCCCTTTTCCAAGGATCTCATCGCCTTTTTTAAGATAGGAAAGCGCTTTATCGTAGTCGCCAAGTTCATAATAATTTGAAGAGATGGCTGTATAAATAGTTCCTGCGTCCTGCATCCGCTTTAATTCGAGATAAAGTTTTAAGGCCATTAGGTTATAACGAAGTGAAAGATTTTGCCTGTCCATTGAATGGTATATGGCTGATATATTAAGATAACTCAATGGAATTTCGGCAGTATCTTTGATCTTTTTTCTGATGTCTAATGCCATATTTGCCAACCTTAGACTTTCTGTAAAATTTTTCTTTTGTTGTTCGCAAACGGAAATGATCTCGTACACAAGTGCGATACTAATACTGTCTTTAAGTTTGATATATGACTTTAAGGATTCTTTCAAGTATTTTATACCTTCATCACTTCGGTTCAATCGGGAAGAAAATACACCTAAATTATAGTAGTTATCGGCAACACCTGAAACGTCATTTAATTCTTCGTAAATATTTATGGCCATGATATCATATTTGACCATTAAAGGCCAATTACTCATGGCTCCGTATATGGCGCTAATATTTGTATAACAAACGGCCAGTGACGGTTTTGAGGACATTTTTTTAGCTTCTTCAAGAGCTAATAGAAAGTATTTTAATGCTTCAGAGAACCTGTTTTGCCGACTATGAATTTCACCAATAAAGGTGTAGGATCGGCCAAGTTTGAAATTTATTTTTTTTCCTAACTCAAGGGCCTCCTCAAAATAACGCATCGCCTCATTGGGCTCAGAATCCATTAACATTTTCCCCATCTTCTGAAGGATCTTCACTTTTGTGGTATCTGCTTTCGGAAGCTTTAATTCATTTTTTAGATTAATAAATTCTGGTTGCTGAGATCTAACAAAACAACAAAGTAGTAATAGGGATAATAGGAGAATGGTCTTTCTCATGTTGAATAAGCCAAGTTAGTTATTTTTTAACGCAAAAAAAACGCCTTTCAATAATTGAAAGGCGCTTTAGAATCGCTCGTAGTATGGTTATTCCAGTTTAATCGGTACTTACTATTTTTTGGGCGATGCCTATACCGTTAATGGAAGCATTTAAAAAGTAGATGCCTTTTGAATCCACATTTATTTGGTAACTATGCTCTCCAGCGTTTAATTGTTTATTTTCAATTACTGCTAGTTTTTGACCAATAATATTATATAATTGTATGAGAACGTCACTGTTCGAATTTAATTGGAATTTTAG
>JAHEYC010000086.1 GCA_023251775.1 Sphingobacteriaceae bacterium
ATTTATTTTGGAAAAGGGCAGGTAAAATCAGGCTTTTGCGCAAAAGCTGTTTTTATTTTAATAAAATACTTAGTAGAGATTTACTCTATCTTCTTTTTACTTTTTGAGGTTAAATCCTACAATTTTATATTTATCTAAAAGGTTCATTATATCTTTTCGAAGGAAATAAACCTTCTTATTAATTTTTGTAAAAGTTAATTGGCCGGATTTTCGATAAGTCCAAAGGGAAGTCTGCTTAATCTTCAAAATTTCCATTGCTTCTTGAGCGGAAAGCCACTCTTTAGTGCTTTCTTGCTTTCCTTCAAGTTTTGAAATTATTGAATCCAACTTGTAATTGAATTCATTTAAAGCTGCTTGTTCTATGATTATTAAATTTGACATTTTGTAATGATTTAGAGTAATTCATTACAATGATAGAAAGATACAAAGTCAAAAAGGGAAGAGTAAAGGTGTATTATTCTCTTAACGTATTGAAAATCAAAATGAAAAAATCACTTTACTTTTTTAAGAATGCTTTCAATAGAGGTTTGCAACTTCTCATTTCCATAAATTAAAACTCCTTTACCGGTTGAGAATTTAGTGTTGCAATAACTCAGATCAATTGGCTTTCCGTCCTTATCAGAGAAATTATCTGAAACCAATTGAGAAATTCTGTAATTGGTTATCTTATCTGGGTTCAATGCGAACTCATCTTTCATTGCTTTAATAAATGCTAGAAACAGAGTAATGTCAGTTTTAATCTCGATTCTTGATCTTTCAAGAAAGTTTTGGCCTAATGATAATTGTGTGATAATGTTTTTGATTTTAGATATTGTATTCTCCTTAAGTATGTCATAGAATAACTCATGTTTCTCCGAGGCGAATTCTTCATCCAATGAATCTACTTCCGAATCATGCAATGTAAGCCATTTTTCAAGCTTATTCTTTTGGGCCTGTTCATCATAATTTGAAAGTTCATCCAATAAACTCTGGATTACTTTCTTCTCAATAGAATCAAATAATATTTTTGAATAGCCACCCTCATATTTCTCTAATAATTGAAGGCCATCATATAATGTAAATGATTCTTTAATGTTATCTAACTCCAAAATTATTTCTTCTTGTTTCATTTCAACTTTTTATTAAGTGAATTAGTCATTGTTTTAAGATACTGATCAGTAATTTTAGCATAGATCTGCGTTGATTTAAGGTTCGAATGTCCGAGTAAATTACTTACCACTTCAAGTGGAACTTTATTTGATAGAGTAACTGTTGTTGCAAATGTATGTCTAGCGCAATGGTGTGTGAGTTTTTTATCTATTCCAACAAAGTCAGCTAGAATTTTCAAATAAGCATTTGTTTTTTGATTACTGATTATTGGTAACAGTCTGCCAGTTATTTCCGCATATTTTTTATGCTTATCAATAATCTTCAAGGCCTTATTTAAAAGTGGAACCCTCAAAGGCTTTCCGGTCTTAATTATTTTTTTTATTGTTAGCCAGTATTGACCATCTCTCTCTTTTTTTACATCTGAGGCTTTTAAATCATAAGCATCGCTGAATCTTAATCCCGTATAAGCAGAAAATAAAAAAGTATCTCTCACTTTATTTACACTATCGTTATCAATTTTTTTTGATTCTAACTTAGTTAGCTCATCTTGTGTTAAAAATTCTTTTGTAACCTCTGTTGTTTTAAATACAAAATTTGCAAAAGGATTTTTAGTAATTGTTTCTTGTCTTAATGCTTTGAGAAAAACGCCTTTCAAAAGGGTTAAATATTTTGCAGCCGTATTTGTACTAATTTTCTTTTTAGTCTTTAGAAAGTGATCAAAATGACTGAGGAGTTTTAAATCAACATTATTAAGCTTCACATTCTCATTATTAACAGTAGCAAGAAACTCCTCAAGGTGCCTTTGAATTGTTTCGTATCGTTTAATAGTAGTTGGTTTGTATTGCGTAGTTAACTGAGCAATCTCGCGTATATGATCCTCTAAATAGCTAATTAGAGAAACGCTTTTCTCATCCCTGCCCAAGTATATATCTTTAATAAGTTTCGCTGTCACTTCCTTATCATCATTAATCAGTTTAGAATGAATTCTGGTAACTTCATTTTGAATATGGAGTAAATAGGAATTAAGCTCAGGATCTCCTTTAGCTTTTTGACTTTTTGGATCCCACTTTTTAGGAATGATTGTTCTCTTTGTTGAGATCTCTGCTTTCTTTCGATTGACAGTTATTCTCAGATAAATAATGTTGTTATCATCTGCAAAGAATTTTGTTGTGAATGATAGTTTATCCATTTTGTTGTTGTTTCAATTAGCTGAAACATTTTTTTAAGGGTGAAACCTAGGTGAAACAAACATAGTGATAAAATGAATAGAACTGAAACATACCGAAACAAAAAACTCGCTATATTATTGAAATAAAGCGAGTTAAATGTTTTCGAATTGTGTTCAGTGGATCCGGAGAGATTCGAACTCTCGTCCAAATAAGGAAAAAATAAGCTTTCTACACGTTTAGAACTAATTTAATTTTCGATCAAAGCCAGGTAATAATTCAAACCAAACTTCAACTTAGCTACTAATATTGTTTTAGCTAATAGCATTACTAAAACAAACTACACATTTGTGATGCATGATCCAAGGCGCAGAGCAGTTTAGCTCCCTGGGATGCAAAGGTTACCTAATCTTAGATTAAGCAGCCATAGCGTAAGAATTATCTTCGCCAAATAAAATTGTGAAAGTTCAGTTTAAAGAGCTCGTCTTACAACGCTCTACATGCTTACCTATCTGATGCGCTTACTGTCAAAACCGGTCGGACCCATTTGAAGTTAGAAGTACGAACGACGAAATACGAATTCGCAGTATCGTTAAACCTAACTTCCTCAAAGAACTTGATAACAAAGATACAAAATTTTAAGGGGTAAATCGGGGTTTTTACTATATTTAACTCCATCAAAACTACTCTATTATGAAAAAGCTGATAACCTTGTGTTTACTTATAGCTGCGTCAGGCCTTGCTGCTCAAACCAAATCAAAAACATTAAAATTAAAATACACCGCTCCCGAAGGATGGAATGCAGAAGAGTTTGGAGGAAAAACAACTTGGGATGAATCAGGTAATGCGCTTTGCAAATGCTCGGGTTTATATTTTACAAAACAGAATAAGGACGGGAAATTAAATGTGATGGTTTATCCGAGCACCATCAGCGGATTGGATTCTTCTAAAAGAGAAATGGTTGGCTCGATGAAATTTGTTGACGTAGAGAAATTTGATAAAACAAAGAATAAATATTTTTCTTTTGAAAAGAAGAAGTCAAACTTTACTGACGTGAAGACCAACAAAAAAATGTACGAGGTGGTCAAATACAAAACAAAAATTGAGGATCACTTTTATATTATCTACACGTGGCAAGAAAACATGGGTATGATGAGTCCGAATACAGAGAAAGATCTTTTCCTAGTAATAAATGCTTTAGAACCATTATGAAGAAAATACTTTTGAGTTTTTTTTCGTTGCTGTGTTTCTTTCAGGGGCATACGCAGAGCGTGGTAACAACCTACGCAGGCAATGGCACATTTGGTTTTGTGAATGGAGATACTGCTATGGCGCGATTTAAATCGCCGTTTGGTATTTGTATGAATAAGAACGGTGATCTTTTTATTGCCGATGGTGGTAATAATTGTATCCGTAAAATTACGGCAACAGGTAGCGTGTCAACACTTGCAGGAACAGGTTTGGCAGGTTTTGCCGACGGTCCTGCATTATCATCACAATTCAATAACCCAACCGGTGTTTGCGTTGATGATTCGGGAAATGTTTATGTTTCTGATTTTCAAAATCACATGATCCGCAAAATAAGTTTTACGGGCACTGTTACAACTATTGCAGGAAGTGGTGTTGCGGGTTATGCCGATGGTATCGGTGCTGCAGCGCAATTTAATTATCCGCGTGGAATTTGCAGAGATAGAAAAGGTAATTTGTACGTGGGCGACAGTTGGAATCATCGCATAAGAAAGATCGCAACTACAGGAAGTGTTAGCACATACGCCGGCGGAGGAAGTGCCATGGGTGTTTCAAGTATTGGTTCGCTTTTGAACGGACAAGATACAGCTGCACGATTTTATACACCCGCCGGAGTTTCTGTAGATAAGATCGGAAATATTTATGTGGCCGACGCTTACAATCACAGGATCAGAAAAATTGATACGAATAGAGTAGTAAGTGTAATTGCAGGAAGCGGTGCAATAGGAGTTGGTAATGGAGGATATTCTAACGGCCCTATAAGTACCGCATCTTTGAATACACCAACCGAACTTTTTTCGGATAGCGCGGCAACAAAGATCTATATTGGTGATACGTTCAATAACAGAGTGCGTTTGGTAACCACCGGAAGTTTAACGCTATTGGCTGGAAAAGGCATAGCGGGTTACGTTAATGGAATAGATACAAGTGCCCGGTTTAATTATGCTCGCGGTGTTGTTGCGAATTCAAATGGTAGCAAGGTATTTGTTGTAGATTATAATAACCATTGCGTGAGAAAAATTACGGCAGGATCTTTAACTTCAGTTATTGATCAACGAGATCCGAATGCTGACCTTGTTATTTTCCCAAATCCTACAAAAGACAGTTTTAATATCAAAGAACTTCCATTTGGAAAATATGAACTACAGATCACCGATCTGACAGGAAAAATTCTTCTTCATAATTCACTTATCTTGCCTTCTAAAATTGATGTAAGTTCTTTGTCGAAGGGAATTTATTTAATAAGTGTAGAAGGTGAGAACGTGATCAAGCATAATAAGATCATCATTGATTAAGATCTCAAGTATGATCATTTCTTTTTGATCAACTCCATCACCTTTTCCATTTCAAGATCTTTTTTCATAAAGATATCCTTGAATGTATAATTGGTCTCATAGTCGGGAATAATTCCGTGACCAGTGTTCCCTTTTGTATAAACATCATGCAAGAGTCGGAATGTGGGGATCCTCACTTTTGTTTTTGTATTCGGTAATTTATAATATGGTGTTATCACTGCATTACATCCTTCTATTGTTCCGCCTGTCTCTCTTCCAATAAATGTTGCACGATGCGTTTCTTTTAAATAAGCAGCTA
This sequence comes from Sphingobacteriaceae bacterium, assembly GCA_023251775.1. Classification (GTDB taxonomy): domain Bacteria; phylum Bacteroidota; class Bacteroidia; order B-17B0; family Aurantibacillaceae; genus Aurantibacillus. The sequence continues at coordinate 5,097 of JAHEYC010000086.1, forward strand.
CCAAACAGCTTGCACTAAAACTTCCGCCATTGGTTAATATGTATACCTTATTATTGTAGTGCCATTTTTTATTTGGTTTTATTTTAACGGTATAAAAATTGGTATCTCCACTTTTGCGATCCTTACCATATAATTTAAAATACAAACGTGTAATTCTAAACACCAGATTTCCCTTGGTATATTTTCGCAGAGGATATTTCTTTATGGTGGTGTACGATGTTTGTTTTACAGGTTCATCCAAAAGATATTTGAGTAATTGAGTACTGTTGGTTAAACTGCCGCCGCCGTTGTACCTAAGATCAATGATCAAATTCTCGGTCTTATTATGTTTTAATTGCTTAAATATCTTTTTGTAGGCTTTAGCAAATTTTCTGTGCGAAAATGCCTGAACATTCAAATGCATGGTCTTTTTATCTGCGTCCATATACCGATATCGCATTTTGGCGCGCTTATATTTTGTAAAAAGTGTATCATCTTTTTTTCGCCAGGAGTAATCGGGAATATTAACTGCATTGAACGCCGCACTTTTTAATACGTGTGTTTTCCCATTGTGAACATACTCGTATTTTATGGTGTCAGGATAATTCAATAAGGTAAGATAATACGAACTATAACCCATTTGACCATACAATTTTTTACTTTCCCTTATGTAACCATCAATGGTAATTAAACTTTGGGCAAATCTATAAAATGAATCTGCCGGAACTCCATTTATTTTAGTGATCTGCATTCCGGGTTTTAAGATCGTATCTTGCTTACGGTTGAGTCCGCCAAGAACATAAACTTTATCATCTATTGGAACAAGATAATATCTCGGAAAATTGAATTTTGTTTTTTTAAGCGTTTTCAAGTATTTGTCGGAATACATGATATCGGTATGTCCGCAATGCAAACGCTCTATTACTCGCTTTGTCTTGATACGAAACTGTTTTTCGGTCAAACTATCATTAAGTGATGCGATATAATCGCTAAAAAGTTTGTCATAATAAGCTCTTGTTTCATAAACGCCAACAACAGGATGCATTCGCATAATGGCATCTCTCATTACTGTGGCGTCTTGTTTTAATTGGGCGGGACTATATTTTTTGGTGAGTGGGTTTGGGGTTTGAGCATGTATCAAATTAAAAGCCAGCACTAGAAATAATAAGCCGGGTTTTAAAAAATGAGACAACATAAATGCTATATTTGTATGATAGAATAAAGATATGCAAAAAATAAAGATCGGCGTTTTAAGAGAGGAAAAAAATCCACCGGATAAGCGCGTTCCGCTTACGCCACTTATTTGTTCTGAATTGACCCGAAGGTATACCAATATCGACATTGTTGTACAACCCAGTAAGATCCGCTGTTACAGCGATGATGAGTACACCGCATTTGGTGTTACGTTGCAGGAAGATCTTTCGGACTGCGATGTGTTAATGTGTGTTAAGGAAGTTCCGCCTGAGAAACTTATTCCCGGTAAAAAATATTTTTTCTTCTCGCATACCATCAAAAAACAACCGCATAATAAAAAATTAATGAAGGCTCTGATCGAGAAAAAAATTCAAATGATCGATTATGAGACCCTCACCGATAAAAGCAATAATCGCATCATTGGTTTTGGAAGATATGCCGGCGTTGTTGGTGCGTATAATGGAATTTTAGGTTATGGATTGAAATATGATCTGTTCCGTTTAAAACCTGCGCATTTATGCAGAGATAGAGCAGAGATGGAAGAAGAATTAAAGCGCGTGAAATTACCGAATATTAAAATTGCATTAACGGGTGGCGGACGAGTAGCAAATGGTGTGATAGAAACTTTAAGTGCTTTGCGTATTCGTAAAGTTACCGCCGATGAATTTTTAACCATGACATTCAGAGAGCCTGTGTATTGTCAACTCAACCCAAGAGATTATGTTGAAAGACCAAACGATCACAATTTTGATCTGAATGATTTTTTCCAACATCCCGAACATTTTGTTTCTAAGTTCGCCGCATTTACCAAAGTAACCGATCTATATTTGTCGTCACACTATTGGGATCCGCGCTCACCAAAAATGTTTGGGGAGAAAGATATGCAAGAACCTGACTTTAGAATGAGCGTTATTGCCGATATTACCTGTGATGTGGACGGAAGTGTTCCAACAACCATTCGCTCGAGTACAATTACACAACCTTTTTACGGTTATAATATTAAACAACATAAAGAGGATCTTCCTTTTAATAAAGATACCATTTGCATTATGGCAGTTGATAATTTGCCTTGCGAATTACCTCGCGATGCCAGCGATGATTTTGGAAAAGATCTTACAGAACGCGTATTACCTTATTTATTTGAAAAAGATGAGGATCGTGTGATCGAACGCGCTACTATTTGCAAAGATGGTAAGCTAACCGAAAACTTTAATTATTTAAAGGATTACGCGTATTAGAAGCCCGAAGTTAGGTGAATAAAAAATCCACTTTGGTTCTGTTTATTTATACTGTATTCTAATCTTACAACAAAGTCGTAGTAAGTTATCATATCTAATCCAATGCCGTAACCATGTTGCCACGAATTCGCAAGTGAATTTGTTTGCACGTAATATTTCTCTTTCACATAAGCACCATCATAAAAAATATTCAAGTAAGCATAAAAAGGAATGGTGCTGAAGGGTTTTAATTTTTTAAGCATCCCAATTTCGTGGAATTTTTTTCTGATCAATCGAAATCGTAAACTATTCTTCACTAAAAAATAGTTCTGTCCGTCGATCACATTATACTCATAACCTCTTATATAATTAGAATAACCTAATGCCTGATTAAATGCAAAAGGCAAAGTTTGGATCGAATTTAAATAACGCCCCTTAATTTGATTCGCAAAATTAACGCGTTTACCAATAGGAAAGTAATTCTTTATGGTTAATTGTCCTTGAACTGTATTTAATGGCGAATTAGAATTTACTTCAAAACCATCTTTTATAAGTGCGCCTTCCAACATGGTGCCTCGCAAAGGATATATTTTATTATCGCGATCGTCGAACGTAAATTTATATTGTATACCAACATACTCCGCTAATTTGGAACCACTAAAAAGATAATTCGGATTGCGTGCCTTAACACTATCCGAAATTGTGATCTGCGAATAATACATGTCAAACGAATGTTGCAAAAATAAATGGGGACGATAAAATAATCCGAACTTCGCGCTTTTTTCTATTCTTAAATGTTGTTTGGCGCTGGTCAAAAATTCCTGTTTATTATTTTGTGTGATATACTGTAGTTTGTTGTATTCAGTATAAAAAGCTTGAACGTAAGCACCCAAGCGTTGTTTCGAATTTAAATACGGTAAACGGTAATTAAAACCAAATTGATCGGCGTAACCAACTTTTGCAATGAGCACAAGCCTGTCTTTTCTTCCTGTAAAATTCTCCAAACTAAGTGCCAATGCATAATTCAAACGCTCAGGATCCCTTGTTTGCCACCAAGCATTAATATTTCTATCCAAAAAATCAACAAAGGGAATTGGCCAAATATACCAACGCTCCTTCACTTTAATGGTATAATCAATGGTCTTTAGCGTATCGTTTATTTTACAAGTAATACTATCGTAAATAAAAAGATAAGTATTAAAAATATTGAATTCACTTCGTTGATTGATGTAAGGAAGATTTTTCAGGATCAATGTATCTCCTTCTTTTTTTACTAATTCTCTAACAATGATCCTATCTTTTGTTTTTTTATTTCCTAAAATAGAAATGCTGTTGATCTTGTATTGCCCACTGCTGTCAGTTTGTGCACTAACTGAAGAGAAAAATAAACTTAAAACGAGAACCGTTTTAAATGTTAAGGAAGTGTAGAAATTCATTTAATTTATCCTTCAAGCCCGTCTCAAAATCGCCTTGATGGAAAGTGGCTTTTACAGTATAATTGTATCGGTTGAACGTTTGTAAGATGCGTGTCATATCTTCTTTGTTCACTTTAATGGTCACTTCTAATTTAACGCTATCCGGAACAGATGAAACGTGTAAACTTAATATTTTCGCATCATTACCTTCTATGATATTTCCTATTTGTGTTACCGAATAATCATTTTGATTCATCTCTAATACAATTACGCCACCCGGATTTTGAATGGCGGTCATATTACTTAGATTTTGAACGATACCTTTTAAGGTAATACAACCTTTGTACAATTCCTGTTCGTCCAACACCGGAACCAAAGTCAGATTTAAGCTGTTCATTAATTTTACAAGATCGTAAGTGTGTTGATAATGATGAATGATGGGCTTCATCAAGGGAACTTTTATTTCTTTAATGGTTTGCTCGGGATGTTCGTAATCCATCAGGTCATTTTCACTAACAATGCCAAGCAATTGTCTGTCTTGAACAACGGCCAAATGCGAAACTTTAAATTGTTCCATCCAATCCAAAGCAAGTTCAACCGTATCGGTTGTTTTTAAGGGCGGAATTTCATCGGTTATTAATTCGGAGACTAACATATATTTACTCAAATGTAATGATAAAATTAGTAGTTTTACATCAATTTACAAGGCGTGACCAAACTTAGTGTTAATATCAATAAAATTGCTACGCTGCGCAATGCACGCGGTGGCAACACGCCCGATCTTTTGCAATGTGCTTTGGATATTGAGCGCTTTGGTGCCCAAGGTATTACAGTACATCCGCGTCCCGATGAACGTCATATTCGTTATGCGGATGTTATTGAACTTTCTAAAATTTTAAATACAGAATTCAATATTGAAGGAAACTGCAAGGAGCAGAAATTTGTTGATCTTGTTTTAAAAGTAAAACCGGCGCAAGTAACTTTAGTTCCCGATTCAGGAGCACAACTAACTTCCGATCACGGTTGGGATACCGTTACAAATAAAACATATTTACTAGAGATCATTTCTTTATTTAAGAAAAATAATATTCGGACATCCATTTTTGTGGATGCAAATTTAAAAATGATCGAAGGCGCAAAAGAAACAGGAACCGATCGAATTGAATTGTATACCGAAAGTTACGCTGCGAATTATTCTAAGAATAAGGAAAAAGCCATAAAGCCCTTTGTGGAAGCTGCGGTACTTGCAAATAAATTGCAATTAGGAATTAATGCAGGACATGATCTAAGCTTACAAAATCTTCAGTATTTCAAACAACATGTCCCAAATTTATTGGAAGTTTCTATTGGGCATGCGTTAATTAGCGATTCCTTGTATTATGGCCTGGAGAATACTGTACAAATGTATTTACGACAACTGAAATGAGAAAATTACAGATTACAAATTGCAAATTGTGCAAATTGCCACACAGAATCTGTAATCTGCAATTTGTAATTTGCAATCCACTATGAAATTAGCATTTCGAGAATACGGCGAGGGAACTCCGCTCATCATACTTCATGGTTTATTTGGGCAAAGCGATAATTGGAATACATTAGCCAAGCAATTTGCTGAAAAAGGTTTCCGAGTTTTTACTTTAGATCTTCGTAATCATGGTTTATCGCCGCATTGTAAAGAGTGGAATTACGAATTGATGGCACACGATGTAAAAGAATTTTTAGATGAGCATAGTTTGAAGAATGTTGTGTTGATGGGACATAGTATGGGAGGAAAAGTGGTGATGTTCTTCGAGAAAATGTTTCCCGGTATTGCTTCAAAAATAATTATCTGTGATATTGCTGCAAGAGAATATCCTCCGCATCACAATGAAGTTCTAATTGCTCTGCGATCAATTGATTTTACTATTATAAAAAGTAGAAAAGAAGCGGAAGTTGAAATGAACAAGCATGTGAGCGATACTGCAACAAAACAATTTTTACTGAAGAATATTTATTGGAAGGATACGGTTAATAATATCATGGACTGGCGCTTTAATTTGGAAGTGATCAGCGAAAAGTACGATACGGTACGCGAAATTGTGCCGTTTTATGAAAGTGCGGTGACTTGCCTTGTAATTAAGGGTAGTCGCTCAAATTATATTACACAAGATGATGAGGCGGACTTCAGGAAACGCTACTCCCACGCGAAATTCGAAAGCATTGAAGGAGCAGGACATTGGTTACACGCCGATAAACCAAAGGAATTTTATGATAGTGTGATACGCTTTTTGAGCTGATCGTTCGTCTAATAATTTAGGCAATTCATAGAAAAACCATTTTAATTAACATTTAATTTTTGCAACTTCAATCTCGTGCAGAAATTTATACTCGTAAAATTATCGCGCTACTCTTGGTTCAATTACAATGTAATTAACGATCTTCCTTTTAAAGCCCTTTATATTTTTGTTCTTGGCTTTATTTATTTTATTTCTAAGTGATTTTTTAGGAGTGTAAGGGGATGTCACTCTGTCCCGATAGATATCGGGAGTATTCGAAGGGCAGCCTCTAAATTCTAATCCCAATGATACACACATCATCCACCTGCTCCAGATCTCTTTTCCAACTTTCGAATTCTTTTTCAAGAATATTTTTTTGTTCGCTGGTTGATGCGTTGCTATTTTGCAAAATAAGATCATTCAATTGTTTATACTTGAATTTTTTTCCTCTCGGTCCACCAAATTGATCGGCAAAGCCATCCGTATATAAATAAAGTGTATCACCTTTTGACATGTCTATGGTAAAAAGTTTAAAATCCTCTTTCAACTCGCCAACGCCAACTGGCATTCTATTTTTCTCTAATTCTTGCAAGGTTCCATTTTTTATCAAAATAGGCGCATTATTTGCAGCAGCATAAGTAAGCTTGCCTTTTTTTGTATCCATACACAAAAGGATCCCGTCAAATCCGTCCTTCTGTCCCTCTTTACTTATGCTCTCGATCAAATGCTCGCGCACGTAATTAAAAATAACATTGGGTTCAACTATTCCTTTTTCTTTAATGGCCTCGTTTAAAAAGCCTATGCTTAATAAACTCATGAAAGCTCCGGGAACACCGTGCCCTGTGCTATCGCAAACGGCAACATAAAATCTATTTTCAACTTTTGCGGCCCAATAAAAATCGCCGCTAACAATATCTTTTGGTTTAAAATAAACAAAATGATCGTTCAAACTAGCATCAAGAAGTTCCTTATTAGCGAGCAAGGTATATTGGATCCGCTTAGCATAATTGATAGAATCCAGAATTTCTTTTTGTTTCTCTTCTACTATTCCTTTTTGCTTTTCTACCAATTCTTTTTGAAGGGTAATTATTTGATTAGCTTTTCGGTTTTGGCGTAGGCTTCTAAAAATAAAAAAGGAGAAAATGCTCATCATCACCAAGCCAACAAGAATGGAAACAATAATAAGGTTTTGCCGTTTTTTATCTTCTTCTGTTTTGAGCTGGACCTTTTCTTGTTTAGCCTTAGCTTTTGCATTTAATTCTGTTCGTTGGTTTTCGAGCGCATTTTTTGTTTTAAGTGCGTTGATCTGTTTTTCAACATCTTTATTATTGATGCTGTCGTTCAACTTTCTGTACCTCTGCAAATAGATAAGCCCATTCTTAAAATCTCCTTTTTTCTCATATGTTAATGACAGTGCCATCTTGCACTCCAGTTCTACTTTTGGAAGTCTATGCTTAATCGAGATCTCTTCTCCTTTTAAAAGATTACTTAGCGCCTTGTTGTAATCTTTCTTTCTTGAATACGTTAGACCGATGTTCTTATATGATTCTGACACTCCTTCCGCATTTTTTTCTCTTTCAAAGTAGGTCATGGCGCTATCGTATAAACGAAGCGCATCATCAAGCTTTCCTGCTTTGGCATTAATATCACCCATATTGCCCATCACTAAAGCGCAAGTGTAATTATTATTATTCTTTTTTGCTTTGAACAAGGCTAATTGCAATAGTTTCGAACGTTGAGCCCCCTCATACAAGCCGGAAACATTATTTATTACCATGCTATTATCAAACTCATATTTATCACCTAGCTCAATGGCCTTTGTGTATTTTTCTATCGCTTCTTTCCTATTACCAAATTGCTCTTCCATCAAACCTATGTTGGTATAAAGCATGAATAGCATTCGTTTATTGTTATACGCAGTTGCAATTCGCTCTACCGCGATGGCAGTTTGTTGTGCCTCCTTTTTTTTGCCGTAGTGAAGTTGAGAGGTCATTAAATTGCAGTAAACCGTAACAATGCAATTCGTATCATTAAGCTTTAATGCTATATCGAGATTTTCAAGGTCTAATTTTTCGGCTTCATCCAACATTCCCATCGTTTTCATCAACAAGGCCCTTGAATTATTTACCCCAATAATGCCAAGTATCCTTTTTTTGGTATAAGTTACCTTAGTATATTCTTTGATGGCCTCTAGATAAACACTGTCTGCTTTGATAAAGTCATTTTTTTCACGTAAAATATTACCTAATTGATATTTACCAACGGCTAAACCACGTTGATAGTTGAGTTTTTTGGAAAGTCTTTGTGATGAATCGATCCACTGCAATGACTCATCTAATTGGTTGCTTTCAATAAGGTAATTAGTGTATTGCGCCATCAAAAGGATCTTGTTGGTGTCGGTTTTGGCTTTCTCAATCTTCTCCCTCAATTCCACCATTGGGTTTTGTGCAGATGCAAAGACCGAGAGAAGAAGTGAAACAACTATGTATGATCTTTTAATAGCCAATCTTTAACGCAATATAAGTTTTTATTCTATCCTAATTTAGATCCTTATCCCAATGATACACACATCATCCACTTGTTCCAATTTCCCTTTCCACTCATCAAATTTGTAACTAATAATGGCGGATTGCTCTTTTAATGAAAGTTTAGATGTTTCAAATAGAACATCTTTTAATGTTTTGTGTTTGAATTTTTTTCCTTTTGGTCCGCCAAACTGATCGGCATAACCATCCGTAAATAAATAAAATGTATCTCCGGGTTTACAATTGATCAATGTGGTATTGTAATTTTTTTCGGTGCGATCAATATTTCCGCCAATAGATTGTTTGTCGGGTTTGTGCTCTATGATCTTGCCATCGGTGATCTGTATCAATGGCCTGTTTGCTCCCGAGAACTGAAGTGTGTTTGAGTTCTTGCTGAACGCACAAAGTGCAATATCCATTCCGTCGCGGAAACTGCGATCCGATTTATTTAATGTTTCGGTGATCTTTGTATCTAATGATTTAAGCGCGGAAGCTGTTGTTTCAATATCCTTTCGCAAAGCTACATCTTGTAAACACTCATTTCCCAACATACACATAAATGCACCGGGTACACCATGTCCTGTACAATCAGCAACAGCAAGGATCTTATTATTATCACTTTCCGAGAACCAATAAAAATCCCCGCTCACAATATCTTTTGGTTTGTATACAACAAAGATCTCTGTAAAAGATTTTCCTAATTCCTTTTCAGGAACCAAAAGTGCCTGCTGCAAACGTTTCGCATAATTGATACTATCAATGATCTGTTTTTGTTTTTCTTCTATTAATTCTTTTTGATGTTTAAGATCATGTGTTCTATCGGCAACAAGTCCTTCTAAGTGTTTTAAAGCATTTTCTTGCGCCTCATTCTTTTCTTTGATATATGAATTTATCTTATCAGTGACCGAAACCGTCATAAAGATCAGAAATAATACCGAGCCTAAAGCGGCAGGGTAGGGAATGTGAGTATAGTTCGTGTCGGTAATACTTTGTGTTGCTGAGATGATGAGACAAGTTACATTTAGAACGAAACCCCAAATAAGATAATTCATGCGAAGTTTAGCTTTGAATGCATGAATAAATAACATCACAAAGGTTATAATGGTAAATGCAAGTCCGCTAAGATCAACAACTGCAAACCACAAAAGTAAATGTTGGAAATACCAATATGGATCGCCGTATCTCGTAATAACAACTAAAACAATTTGAAGGGTACAAAGCATGAACCAAACTTTTAGAACCTTTTTATATCGCGAAAGGTAACGGTAGAATTTTTGTAGTTTATCTACATCTTTCATCAATAACTCTTGAAGGAATGTTGCAAAGAAATAGGTTCCAAATACGATGGAGTAATTCTTTAGACAGTTCATAATGGTTAGGTGCACCATGTTCCGGTCGAACTGTGTTGCAAAATCATAATTTGTATTATAAATAAAGAATAAAAATGCCGCAATAGATTTGGCTAATTC
>JAHEYC010000087.1 GCA_023251775.1 Sphingobacteriaceae bacterium
ACCAAAGTGGATTATTAGCAGCGCCAAATGAGAGTGTTTTATTTTTCACATCAAATTCGCACAATACACAATCCATTCCGTCCCTTGAATTCTCATTTCCGGTAGGATTCAATGCACTGATGATATCTTTGCGTTGTTTATCGAGAATTTTTGAAGGTGTTCTTATTTCTTTATCAAGAATGTTAGTGTTTAGGAATAAGATATTCAACAAACTCATTAATGCGCCTGGTACACCATGGCCGGTACAATCTGCCGTTGCTAAGTAAAATTTATTTTTGTCGTGCGCAGCCCAATAAAAATCGCCACTTACAATATCTTTTGGTTTGTATAAGATGAAATGTTCTAATTTGAAATGATCCGAAATATATTTTTCGCCCGTGATCATGGCTTGTTGAATTCGTTTGGCATACTCAATGCTCGAGACGATCTCGTTCTGTTTTTCTTCGATGAGTTGTTTTTGATGATGCGCAAGTCCTAAGCGTTCGTCGGCCAATTTTCGTTTTTCTTCTACTTCTGTTTTTTGACCCTGAATGATCTTCTTTTGATTTCTTGCAACCCTTAAGCGATTATAAATAAAAATGGAGAAGATGAGAATAGCAGCTAAGCCAAAGTAAAGTGAATAAGCAAATGTGCGTTCCTGTTTTATTTTTGTACCAAGAAGCTGTTTTTCTTCCATCATTCGAACGCTGTCTTGTGCCATTTTTATTTGGTAAGTGCGGCGAAGGTTATCGGTTACGGTAGCTTTTTTGTTATTCTCGGTCATTATTTGAGCTTCTGTTGCATCAAGCAGATCTTGCATTTGATAAGCTAATTTATAATCTCCAAGTTTTTCATAGATCTTTATTAAAAGTTTACTTATCGAAAGGATGTTCTTTAAGTTAGAAAATTCTTGTGATAATTTAAGGCAACGCTCGGCAAACGCTCTTGAAGCGGCAATGGATCCCAGATCGTAATTCACTTGCGCCATTCCGATCAACGAAGTAGCAATTCCGACCTTATCTTTCAATTCTTCTCTTATTCTCAATCCTCTTTGATAATTCTCAAGTGCTTTTGCAAGAAATCCTTGTTTGTAATAAACATCGCCAATATTATTTAGCGAAAGTGAAATGCCTGCTTTGTTATTTGTGTTTTCACGAATGGCAAGACTCTTGTTGTAATAGTCCAAGGCTTTGTTCAACTCACCAATGTTCTTATACATGAAACCAAGATTATTGAATATCGAAGCAATACCATTTTCATTTTTAAGATCCTCATAGATCTTTAAACTTTTATTGTAGTAATACAGCGCTGTTGCCAAAGAGTCCATTCGGGCATATATAACACCAACATTATTGTATGCAAGAGCAATGTTGGCAGGATCATTTATTTCCAGCTCACATTCTAGACTTTTTAAACAATATTCAAGCGCTTTTTGATGATAACCCTGAGAAACATAAACATTCCCTATATTACTTAAGGCAGCAGAGATCCCAACTTTATCCTTTAGCTCGGTTTGAACATTCAAACTGTTTTGATATTCATCCAATGCCTTGGGGATATCTCCAAGATTAAAATAACCATAACCCAAATTGTTATAGTTCATTGCTAATGATTGTAAATAGAAATTGCGCAACAATGGCGTTAGATCAGAGCTTAATTTTTGTTTGCACATCTCGATCGCGGGGATAGCGAATTCAGATATTTCGGAGAAATCACTTATGCTGCTTAACTCGGTATAAACATTCACGCGAGAAGTATCATCTATTGTTTGTTTAAGCAAACTTTTTAATGAATCATTGTATTGTGCAACACTTGGGAGTTGGCAAGCGACCACAAATAAAAAACAGATAAGTATATGTTTAGCTTTTACCAAGTAAATGATGATATTAAATATCGGGAATTTATATAAAAATAAGAAAAACGTCGACGCTTTGTTGGCTAAATGATAGAAAGAAGAGAATTAATTGATCTTAAACGGCACTTTGCGCAAATAGGACCTAAAAAGGAGTTTAGATACTGGCCGGAACCCTTGCAAATTCGCCATTAAGGAGTCCATCTTCATCAAAGCTACTGATCGTAATATCGGTGATACGGTTCACAACTGTAGCATCATAAGGTAGTTTTACCTTCACATAATTATCGCTATAACCGAACATAAAACCATTCCGATCCTCGTGTTCAAATAATACGGAACGGATTGTGTTAAGATTCTTCTCGTAAAAATGACGAAGTTTTTTTGCAGAAAGGATACGCAACATTTTGTTTCGTTGTTTACGAATATTCACAGGAATAACATCTTTCATTTCGCCCGCAGGAGTATTAGCGCGTTCGCTATACGTAAATACATGCAAGTAAGAAATATCTAATTGATTTAAAAATTCGTAGGTCTCGTTGAATTCAGCATCTGTTTCGCCCGGGAAACCAACCAAAACATCTACGCCAATACAACAATCGGGCATTAAATTTTTTATAGTTGCAACACGTTCTGCGTAAAGTTCGCGCAAATACCTGCGTTTCATTTTTTTAAGGATGGTATTGCTGCCACTTTGTAAGGGAATATGAAAATGCGGGACGAATTTTTTTGAGTGCGCCACAAACTCAATGATCTCGTTGCTTAATAAATTTGGTTCAATGGAAGAAATGCGAAAGCGCTCAACACCTTCAATTTCATCCAATGCTTTTACAAGATCAAAAAAAGTATACTCGCGTTTTTTTCTTCCGTCAACTTCTACAACTTGGCCGTGACCAAAATCACCAATATTCACTCCTGTGAGAACAATTTCTTTTACGCCCGAAGTTGCAATTTTTTTAGCATTGCTAATTACATTTTGGATCGTATCACTTCTGCTGCTTCCGCGCGCTAAAGGAATAGTACAAAAAGTGCAACTATAATCACAACCATCTTGTACTTTTAAGAACGACCGCGTTCTATCGCCAACCGAATAAGCATCCACAAAAAAGTTCACATCATCAATATCGCAATTATGAACTATGGCGTGCGTGCTTTTTTGAGAAAGATCGATATAATTTAAAAGTTTGAATTTTTCGGACGCACCTAAAACTACATCAACACCTTCGATCTTTGCAATTTCATTGGGTTTTAATTGTGCATAACAACCAACTACGGCAACAAAAGCTTCGGGATTATTTTTGAGTGCATTTTTTACAATACTCTTGGTTTCTTTGTCGGCATTTTCGGTAACCGAACAGGTATTGATCACATACACATCGGCAGCTTCATTAAAATTCTTTTTCACAAAGCCTTTTTCGGCAAATAAACGTGCAATAGCCGAAGTCTCGCTAAAATTGAGCTTGCAGCCAAGTGTATGAAAAGCAACCGATTTGCCCTCGTAATTCATGGTGCAAATTTAGGCTTTTTTGCCTGATATTTTATTAGTAAATTTGCTATTTGCAATAATAACATAAAACAGATGGAATTAACTCTTTTAACCGCTATTTCGCCTATTGATGGACGTTATAGGAAGACCACTGAATCGCTTGCCAATTATTTTTCGGAATATGCTTTGTTCAAGTACAGGGTATTGGTTGAAGTGCGTTATTTTATTGCCTTATGTGAATTAGATCTTCCGCAATTGGGCAAATTAACCGATTCGCAAAAAAAGGGATTGCATGGTTTGTATCAAAATTTTACACTGGCCGATGCATTAAAAATAAAAGAGTTTGAAAAAGTAACAAATCATGATGTAAAAGCGGTTGAATATTTTGTAAAGGAAAAAATAAAACCAATGGGTCTTGAGAAATTCGGCGAGTTCATTCATTTTGGCTTAACTTCTCAAGATATCAATAATACATCTATCCCGTTAAGTTTAAAAGATGCAACCACAGAAGCCATCATTCCTTCATTAAATGAAGTGATCAAAAAATTAAAAGATCTTGCAAAACAATATAAAGATGTTTCGATGTTGGCCCGAACGCATGGTCAACCTGCCTCTCCAACAAAATTAGGAAAGGAGTTAATGGTGTTTGTTGAACGTTTGGAATCGCAATTAAAGCAATTATCAAATTCTATTTACGGTGCAAAATTTGGCGGCGCCACCGGAAATTTTAATGCACATCATGTTACATTCAAACAAATTGATTGGGTAAAGTTTGGAAATGATTTTGTGAATAATGATCTTGGATTAAATCGCTCGCAATACACCACGCAAATTGAACATTACGATAATTTAGCCGCATGGTGTGATACATTAAAACGCATCAATACTATTTTAATTGATCTGAGTAGAGATATGTGGACCTATATCAGCTTGGAATATTTTAAACAACAATTAAAAGAAGGTGAAGTTGGGTCATCGGCCATGCCGCATAAAGTTAATCCCATTGATTTTGAAAATGCCGAAGGGAATTTAGGAATTGCAAATGCAGTATTAGAACATCTGGCTGCTAAATTACCAATTTCACGTTTGCAACGCGATCTTACAGATAGTACAGTTCTAAGAAATTTGGGAGTTCCTGCTGCGCATGCATTAATATCGTATACCAGCGTTTTGAAGGGATTAAATAAATTGATCTTAAATGAAGAAGCGTTTAAAAATGATCTGGATAATAATTGGGCAGTTTGCGCAGAGGCCATTCAAACAATATTAAGAAGAGAAGGTTATAATAAACCTTACGAAGCATTAAAAGATCTTACGCGCACAAATTCACAGGTCACAAAAGATACGCTTCATGCATTTATTGAAGGACTGAATGTAAGCGAAGCCATAAAAAACGAATTAAAAAGTATCTCACCGCATAATTATACAGGCATCAATCCAATTTATTAATGAAAAAGGTTTGGATATATTTAAGTGATAAAGAATTAAAAGGCGAACTTTTAAATTCTGTGCAAAAGGCCGGCGAAGAATTTGTAAAAAGTTGGAAAGCGCACGAAATGCCACTAAGTGCCACGTTTGAAATTGTGAATGATCGTTTTATTGTAGTGAGTGTTGACGAAACCCAATACAATGCCAGCGGATGCAGCATTGATAAATTATTACGATTAGTGAAGCAATTAGAAGCTGATCATAAACTACAATTACTGAATCGTTTATTAGTGGGATACAAAACAACTAATGGCGTAGAAGTTATGCCAGCTTCTTCTGTAAAAGAAAAATTGCGATCAAAACAATTGGATGAAAATACGCTTATCTACAATGTTGCTGCTTCTAATTCGAATGAGTATGCGCAATGGTTGCAGCCTTTAAAAGAAACTTGGTTGAAGAAATATCTTTGATCAAAAGAACATGCAGCTCTGCTCATCACTTTTTAGCCACGAATTACACTAATTTCACTAATCTGGGTGAACGGAACAATTTCATTACACTAATCTGTGTTTATTGACCAAACGCTGTTTTTAAACACAGATTGGTGAAATTATATAAACACAGATTAGTGCTAATTCGTGAAATTCGTGGCAAAACACTTCGCCTTCTCGGCGTAGCCGAGAAAGAGAAATTTATTTCAATTTCTTATTTTTCTTATGCCGCGTTTTGTCGCGTTTTGTTTTTTTTGCAAGATTTTTTTCTAAAGCTTTCTCCAGATCAATTCCTGTTTGGTTGGCAATACAAATTAAAACAAATAATACATCCGCCAATTCATCTTCAAGTTGTTTTTTCTTATCACTTTTCTTTTCGCTTTGCTCGCCATATCTCCTGGCCATGATGCGCGCCACTTCGCCCACTTCTTCCATAAGCATGGCGGTATTGGTGAGTTCGCTAAAATAACGAACACCATATTTTTTTATCCATTGATCAACTAATTTTTGCGCTTGTGTGATGGTCATATTAAAAATCTATATTATCTATGGAATGAACTTGACGTTTTGGAATAGGGGGTTTGATCTTATTTTTTTCAAATGCAACTTTTATTTCGTTGTAAAGATCACTGGCAAGCTGTGATGTATCATCGGGTAAACAAAATGGTTTTACGTTTATAGCAATGGCACCGTCGGCTATTTTGCCAACAAATATCCCGGGAAGCGGTTTCTTCAATACTTTCTCATTCTTCTCAATAACCGACATGATTATCTCTTTCACTTTTTCAATATTATTCTCGGTGCTAATGGATAATTGTATATCGATGCGCAAATTTCCGGCGCGCGTATTATTTACAATGGTATTATTAGAAAGCACGCCATTTGGCAAAATAACTGTTTTATGATCGTTCGTCAACATCAAGGTATTGAAGATCTGTATCTCTTTTACTTCTCCTGTTTGTCCTTGCGCTTCAATAGTATCACCAACTTTAAAGGGTTTAAAGATCAAGATCAGAACTCCTCCCGCAAAATTTGATAAAGATCCTTGTAAAGCTAAGCCTATGGCTAAACCTGCGGCCCCTAAAACAGTCACAAAGCTGGCGGTTCCAATACCTATCATTCCGGCCACAGTAACTATGAGTACAATTTTTAAGCCAATTGACATTAAACTCTTTAAGAAGGTACGTAAACTGATGTCAAGTTCTTTACGTTTCATGGCTTTATCGGCCAGAATAGCGATGCGTTTAATTACCCAAAGGCCAATAGTTAGAACTACAATGGCCATCAATACTTTTGGTGTATATAAGACTATTGTGTTTAATAAGTGTTCAATATGTTTGTCGAGGAAGGCGGGCATACGTAATTTTTTTATATTTTTACGATACAAAGTTAATTAAAATGTTCAAGTACTTTCTAATTCTTTTTATTTTATTTAGTTCGGCAGTAGTTGCGCAAACTACAATTGAAGCAGAATCAAAGATCGAAAAAAAGTCAAAGAATTGGGATACACTCAAGTATAAAAAATATGAAAGGGTATTGATCCTTGGGCTTTTTCAGCAATTCCGCACATTCAATAACGAATTCAATTTGGTACCGCGCGATTCGCTATCGCAACATGTGTATTCGGCCGAATCGAATTTAAGCGGAGGTATTTCTTTTTGTTTTGATAAATTCCAATTCTCTTTAGCAACACGTAATAATCCTTCAAATACGGCTGAGGGAAAAGGCTATACTAAAATGTTCAATCTTGGTTTGAATGTTGGCGATAATCGTTGGATATCTGAAACATATTTCAGAAGATTCACGGGGTTCTACGATAAAAATGTAAAAGCTTACGATTCGGTAGCTAAAATAACAAAATATTATTTACAGCCCCGCATGGTGAATTCAATTTTCATGCAACGTTTCATGTATTTCACAAATTATAAAAGGTATTCTTTTAAATCAGGCTTTGGTTGTAATTATCGACAACTTAAATCGGCAGCAACATTTATTTTGGGCGGAAGCTTAAGTGTTTTTGATATTCAGAACGACAGCGCTATTTTACCGTTAAAGGCGAGGGCAGTTTATCAGGATTTTGGGAATATGAATGGGTTTACGTCGGTGAACTTTGGCGTAAATGGCGGTGTTGCGGCAACCATTGTATTATTTAAGGCGTGGTTCGTTATGGCATATTTTACGGTTGGACCCGAACAGCAATGGCGAAATTATTCTTTAGGATCAGTTGATAGAAAGATATCTTATGTTTCGTGGAGTGGAACAGGACGTGGATCGGTTGGCGTGAATTTAAAACGCTTTTATATGTTGTATTCGATCACGAACGATTATAATTTATATAATCAAAAGAAGAGAAGAACACTTTCTTCTAATGCACTCACCAATAACTTCACGTTGGGTTGGCGTTTTCATTGTAAGACACCAAAGTTCTACGAGAAATTCATGAAAACAAAATTGTATAATTTCTTGTAGAAGAATTCTTAGAAATTATTTTTCCTTACTACTCTTTAATAAACCTTTTTTAAGGATGTCTCTCAGGTAATAATAATTGTTCTTATAGTGAACAATGATAAATGCATCTTTAACGGCTAACTCCTTTACATCGGTCATGCGCTTGTAGGCTTCATTAAATGTTTTAAAGTTGCCAATGGTAAAACGGGTTATACCATCCTCATATACTTTACGAATAATGATACCAAGATCCATCGAACGGGTATAATCAAAATTCTCGATGAAAACGTAAGCTCCAATTTGGATCTTGTAAAATAAACTATCAATGATAAGATCACCGTAGTTTGTTTTGAACTCATCAAAGCTCACACCGGAATTTGCAAGCTTGTTGAGTTTGTCCAAACTGTCGCGTTTATTTTCCACCATTTTAGCATAAGTGTCCGAATAAAGATCGGCGATCATGGTCAACACAATACTCGAATCAACATCTTTGGTACTGAAAGTTCTTTTCATGGGTGGTGAATTCTTATAGGTGAAAATGAACTCATAATCATTATTAGTGGGCAAACTGATCAAGAATTTTCCGGTAGTAGAATTTGAGACATAGGTTTGAGACCCTACATCAATTTTTTTCAATGAATTTATTTGGATCGTAGCTTCAACAGGTTTATCATTATAAGTTACATTGCCCGAAATGCGTACAACGCTCACTGGCTTTCCGGCAATCCCCGGTTTGATATAATAAATATCCTGACCACCTTTACCGCCTTCTGTTTGGGAAGAGTAATATCCTTTTTTCCCGTCACCACTTACAATATAAAATTTATCATCGTTTGGTGTGTTCACCGGTTTTCCAATATTATAAGGTTCTTCCAGTATCCCATCAACTATATCCGATCTTAAAATATCGTAGCCACCTGTACTTAATTTTCCGTTGGAAGCAAAGAAAAGTATTTTCCCATCGGAAGTTACAAAAGGCGCATCTTCATCATCGGGTGAATTAATAGTTGGACCAAGATTAGAAATATGTCCCCACAAATTATCGCCAAGTTTTTCGGCTTTGTAAAGATCTTTTCCTCCATATCCTCCTTTACGTTCGCTCGAAAAAATAATGAATTTATTTCCCGGAAAAAATGCGGCACTGCCTTCCCATTTATCGCTGTTCAAACCTTTTTGATATACGGGTACTGTCCAATTATTTCCAACTAATTGACTCAAATAAAGATCACCGTTGCCCGTACCAAGATTCTTATAAATGAAAAGTAAATTTCCATCCGATGAAAGTGTTACGGCAGCATCGTGCAACGTTGTATTAATGGTTTTGATAGGCTTAGGTTCGCTCCACGTTGTATCATTTAGTTTTACCGAAGTAAATACATCTTCAAAATAAATTCCTTCTTCTTTTTTTGATGTGTGAAGTAGACTTTGTTTATTTAAATTCTGCTTTCCCCCTTTTGATAATTTTCCACGATAGGTGAATATCATGAACGATTCATCAGATGGTAACAGAGGTACATATTCTTCAGCTTCGGTATTAATGGGCGAACCAATAGCTTTAACTTGCACAGTATTTCTAACATACTGCATTCTAGAGGCCATTTTCATGTTCTCTATTCGTCGTTTGGCATCTGTTACAACAGCTTTATCATTCTCTGTTAAAAGCAAGATACTCTTGGCCGCGATCTCAAAATAAAGTCGCGCTTTTTTTAAGCTATCATTTTCTTCGTACGCATAAGCAAGCCAATAGGGATAATGTTCTAATTGTGGCGAATAAGAAGAAACACTTTTTAAAAGTTCGAGCGCTGATCTTGTTTTATCTTCTTTAAAACAACTACTAATGCCTTTGAGATAACGAAGTCCAACACAATCGGGGTTTGCTTGTAATAAAGAGTCGAGTGGAATAGCTGCTTCGATATATTGTTTTGTTTCGAACGAGAGGCGAGCCATATTGTAAAAGTGAAGCTTATTTTGGTGAACCGTTTTTTCAATATCATCGTTCACAAATGCATTTAATTGCGCAAGGCCATTAAACGCAAGGAACGAACAGAAAAATAAAAAACTAACTTTTCTCATAGAGAGCAATTCTCAATTAAAGATATGATAATTGTTGGGTATTATGGTCACAATATGGTCATGGTTGAGAAATTATTAGTTAAAATACCTCAAATTTTAAATGAAAGTAATGCGCAGATCGGTGAATGTGGCCTACAGTTTATTGATCACTTCTGCAGCTTTTTCTAATGTTTGGGTCTTTTTGGCAAAACAGAACCGAAGTAATTTATGATCGGTATTTTTTGTGTAGAACACCGAGAGCGGGATGCAGGCCAATTTAGCTTCTTTGGTTAAGCGAATGGCGTATTCGGTATCTGCTTCTTGGGTGATAGAAGAATAATTCAATAACTGAAAATACGTTCCGGTGCAGGGTTCAATTTTAAAACGTGACGTTCTTATTAATTTGCGAAACAGATCGCGCTTTTGCTGATAAAAATTCTTTAGTTCCAAATAATTCTCTTTATGCGAAAGAAAATCGGCAAGCGCTAATTGAAATGGATGATTTACGGCGAATACCAAAAATTGATGAACCTTTCTGAATTCTTTCATTAAATATTCCGGAGCAGCAACGTAACCAATTTTCCATCCTGTGGTATGAACTGTTTTGCCAAAGGAGGAAACAATAATGCTTTGTTGTTTTAAAGAAGGAAAACGCGCTACGCTTTGGTGTGGTTGTGCGTCGAACGCCATGTGCTCATATACTTCATCACTCAACACAATAATGTTTTTATCTTTTACCAAATTCTCTAATTGCTGAAGATCATTTTGCGTAAGGGTTGTTCCACTTGGATTGTGTGGCGAATTAATAATGATCATTCGCGTCTTGGAATTGATATGTTGTTTCACTTCCTCCCAATTGATACTAAAATTCGGATACTTTAATTGAAGTGAAATTGCTTTTGCACCATGTAATTCTATGGCCGGGATATAACAATCATATGCAGGTTCAAACACGATCACTTCATCGCCCTTATTTATAAATGCAGCAATTGATGTATAAATTCCTTGAGTTGCGCCTGCGGTAATTGTTATTTCCGAATCGGGATGATAGTTTGCATTGTAACAAGTAGAAATAATAGAAGCAATTGTTTCGCGCAATTGAATAACGCCCTGCATAGGTGCATACTGATTAAAACCATTTTGCATATGTTTCATAGCAAGCTCCAATAACTTGGCATCACAACCAAAATCGGGAAAGCCCTGCGAGAGATTGATGGCATTGTGTTCGCGAGCCAAAGCGCTCATGGTAGTGAAAATGGTTGTACCTACATTAGGCAACTTACTGTTTATAAGCATATAAAATGTTTTAAAAGCGCTTACAATATGCGAATTTTTTATTACTTTTATGCTCCTAATTTCTTTATAGAAATGGTCCTGTGGCCGAGTGGTTAGGCTCAGCTCTGCAAAAGCTGCTACCCCAGTTCGAACCTGGGCGGGACCTCTGGTAAAAACCCCTGAAACGCACGTCTGTGGCGAACTTCAGGGGTTTTGATTTTTTGAGGTGTGACAGTCCATGTGACAGTTTTTTATCCTAAAGTGAGGTCCCGCACTTTAACTATGTTGATCATCAGCTTTATTGAGCAGAAAGTGCATTAAAATAATGTCCAAAATATTTATATATTTAAATACACATTCCATTGCATAAATTCAAATTCATATTCGGTTTTCTCTTTTGCATTAGCGTTTCATTATCGCAAAATAAGACCGTCGATTCACTTAAATCAGCATTAAAAAAAGCAACTCATGATAGTACACGTTGCATCATATTAAATGCCATGATCGAAGCAGAAGAAGATGATGATCTGTGGCCACAATACAATGAACAACTTTACACGATCGTACAAAAGAATTTGGCAAATGGAAAAACGCCTCTCACAAAATTCTATAAAGGGCATTTGGCCGATGTCTTAAACAATAAAGGTTTTGTTGCTCAGTTCTCAAGCAAACCTGAAAAGGCCTTAGAGTATTATCATCAGAGTGTCAAAATAAGCGAGGAGATAGGTGATAAAAATAGTTTGGCAAATACGCTAAATAATATTGGGATGATGTATAAAGATAACGGGGATCTTGAAACAGCGCTGGGTTATTTATACAGAAGTTTAAAAATAGTAGAACAGGGTGGCGACAAAGAACGTATGGCAACTTATCTGAATAACATCGCGTATATGCACCAGGTAAAGGGAGATATGCTTAAGGCAATTGAATTTTATAAGAAAAGTCTAAAACTGCGAAAGGAAGTGAAGGATATGCAAGGAGTGGCCAGATGTGATAATAATTTAGGGAACGTTTATTACAATCAAGGCGATATTGCTAAGGCCCTTGAGCATTATCATCAATGTTTAAAGATAGGTGAGGAAATGGGTTTTAAAGAAGACGTTGGATTTGCTTTAAATAACATTGCAAGTATTTACGAAGATCAAAATGATACTGCAAAGGCAATTGAGTATTACACTCGTAGCCTGGTTGTAAGAAAAGAAATAAATGATAAGACCGGAATGGCAAGTTGTTATAACAATATTGGAAATATTTATAACAGAAGAGGTAATACAAAGAAGGCTTTGGACTATTACCAAAAAAGTTTAGACTTGGAAGGATCGATCGGAAATAAGCAAGGAGTTGCCATTTCGCTTAATAACATTGGGAAAGTGATGCAAAAACTGAAGGATCTTAATAAGGCTTTGGAATATTATCAAAAGGCCTTAAATATACAACGGGAGTGTGGTGATAAATTTGGGATGGCATATACGAATAGTTACATCGCTGTTGTTTTATTTGAGATAGATAAAATTGGAGAGGCGTTGACATACGCCAATGAAGCCTTGAAACTTTCCACTGAACTTGGATTTCCCGATAATATAAAACGTTCGGCGGCCATATTAAAAAAGATCTATGCAAAGAAAAATAATTTCAAGGAAGCATTTGAGATGTATGAACTTGAAATAAAAATGCGTGACAGTATTAACAACGAGATCACGCGAAAAAGTACAATGAAAAGGCAGATCCAGTATGTTTATGATAAAAAAGCATTACGTGATAGTGTGAGGGCCGGTGAAGAAAGAAAAGCGGCGGGCGTTAAACTCGAAGCGGCAGAAGCAAATTTAAGTAAAGAGAGAACTCAAAAACTTGCATTATATGGTGGTTTAGCGATCCTGTTTATCTTTGGAGCATTGATGTACAATCGATTCAAAGTTACAAAAAAACAAAAAGAGATCATTGAATTAAAAGAACATAAGGCACAACGTCAAAATAAGATCATCACACGTCAAAAACATTTGGTAGAGGAAAAACAAACCGAGATCCTTGACTCTATAAATTATGCGAAGCGCATACAGTATACACTTTTAGCTCATGCCGATCTCTTAAACGAAAATATTCCCGACCACTTTGTGTATTTTCATCCAAAAGATATTGTTTCGGGAGATTTTTATTGGGCAGCAAAAAGAGGAAGTAAATTTTATTTAGCAGTTTGTGATAGCACAGGACATGGTGTGCCCGGTGCTTTTATGAGTTTATTGAGTATCTCGTTCTTAAATGAAGCTATTACTGCAAAAGGGATCGCGGAACCAAATAAAGTTTTTGATTTTGTGCGTCAACGATTGATAGATAATATCAGCAAGGAAGGACAGAAAGATGGTTTTGACGGCATTTTAATTTGCATAGATGAACAAACAGATCGCATAACATATGCCGCCGCTAATAACAAACCGATAATTATTAAAAACGGAGAAATGATAGAGTTAGAAGCTGATCGCATGCCGGTTGGAAAAGGCGAAAGAATTGAGAATTTTAAACTTTATACCATTGATCATCAAAAGGGAAATGTACTTTATTTATATACCGATGGATATGCCGATCAATTTGGTGGACCAAAAGGAAAAAAATTTAAGTACAAACAATTGAATGAACAATTACTTTCCATAAATAAAGAAAGTGCTTATAGCCAAAAAGAAAAAATAAAACAAACCTTTGAAGAGTGGCGCGGAGATCTAGAGCAAGTAGATGACGTTTGTTTAGTGGGAATAAGGATGTGAGCGAGAGCAGATCATTTCTTCAATAATTCCAACTCACATTTTTTGACTATTGCCTCAGCCAAAATTTCTCCTTCTTTTGTAAAGGGCCAAACAAACAAAGTGTTTATCGAATGATCTTTCATGATCTGTTCAATGGCATGGATGCATAATTTTTTTGTTTCTCCCTTATTTCTCATTTCAGGTAAGGTTGTGGCTGAACATAAATAAATGCAGTCGTATCTTTCTTTCGGCTTTGTGTGCTCAAGCAATTGGGTTTCGGTGATCTTTCCACTTAAAAAATCGTTCATGATCTCTTTGGTGGTTGGAATAAGTAAGATCCAGATCAATGGACCATCCTTATCAGCAAATTCGGAAAGTGTTGCAGGATGAATGGCTTGCAGCTTTTTCATTTGCGCCTCACTCACCTGTATCTGCCCCGGATCCTTCCGTGTGGCAAAGGTTTCGTCGATGAGCTGCATCATCAATTTAAAATTTGGTTTATTGTAAGGCATTTGCGAAATTTAAATAATTACCTAATATAAAGTTTTCTTATTACATTTAAATAGAATATGGGAAGGAATTTGGCTTATATACTGTGTGTTGTTTTCATTTGTTCATGCAAAGGTCCTGTAGATGATGCTGCTCAAGTAGAGACTATGTTAAGCAGTGAAGAAGCGATAATTACACCCATTAAGATCCATGTAAGAACACAAACACTCATACCAAAACCCAAAATAGAAAATGCAGTATCACCAACTATCGTAAGTGTGGATCAAAATAAACAATTGGCCGGTGATGGAATGGTAACGCCGCTAAGTATCGTTTACGAAAAAAAGGTCGCTGAATTACCAAAACCTGATGTGATCACACCCAAAATTATCATAAGGAAAGCTGAACTCCCTGATGTAAACGCTGCTTTACCATTTAAAACGCGAGAGAAAAATCCGTATAATTTGAAATATTGGGATGTTGAGGAAGGATTAAAAGAAAGTCGAGGAAGAACCCTCCTTCAAACAAAAGATGGTTTGCTATGGTATGTGAACGAAAATTGTCTCACGAGTTTTGATGGCAATAGCTTCAATCATTACAGACCACATTTAGACGATTCGCGAAATGGAATGTTCAGTATCTTTCAAGACCCTAAAGGAGATCTTTGGTATGGAAATGATTTTGGTTGCGGAAGGTATGATGGTGTTAATTATTACTTCTATAAACTTGATTCGCTGCATCCCCGAATAAGTTATCCAATGT
>JAHEYC010000088.1 GCA_023251775.1 Sphingobacteriaceae bacterium
ATTTATTGAGCTTTCCGATAATTTTCCTTCTCGCCGTTTATTTGATCTATTGGTGATGTATTCGTAATAATCGATCATTACCGAACTCTTTATTTTATTAAGATCAAAAAGTTGATGTTTTTCGAGCCATAACAAAAATTCCTTAACACAAGCCTGATACATACCGGTACCTTTGATGGATAGATTTTTTGCTCTAATAAGAAGGTTATACTCTTGGAGAATACCCTTTAGATAAGAGTTTTTTAAGTAATTGGCATTGAGCTCAAATGATGTAGATCGCATAATGATAGTTTAAAAATTATGCTTTTATACTTGGAAAGCAATTGGATTTTGTGTATTTTTAATAGGTTTTTATATAGCTATGACTAAAATAAATTTGGCCATATTTTATTGTTTTTTGAGTGGAATTATATTAGCTCAAACTTCTGTTGGTACAAGCAGTCTTTTAAATAAGCCAAGCCAAAAAGTTTTTTTCACGGAGAATTCAGGTCAGGTAGTTAATCAAAAAATGCAACCGCGCCCCGATGTTTTATTTGGTGGTGTAGTTGGTAATATGGCATTTCATTTACGTAAAAACGGCATCAGTTATCAATTAAATGAAGCCGATAAATATGCTAATGTAAAGGAAATCCCTAAAAAAACATTGCGTTACCGTTTAGATCTGGATTGGATAAATTGTAATTCTAATTGTCAAATTAAGAAGGAAGGAACCCATAAAGATTATAATAATTTTTATGATGAACCTTATCCAAATGGTATAACTCATGTGAAGAGTTATGATAAAGTAATGTATCAAAAAATTTATCCCGGAATTGATCTTAAATTTTATGGCAAAGAACAAATTTTAAAATATGATTTTGTTGTACAACCTGGTGCTAATACTTCGGAAATACAATTGAAAGTAAAAGGCGCAACAAAAATCACATTGCAAGAAGATGGAAGCATTTTAATAAAAACACCATTGGGTGATATTTACGAAGGCGCGCCATTTGCTTTACAGGATGGTAAAAAAATAAATGTAAAATGGAAGATCAAAAATGATATTCTTAGTTTTGAAACTGACGAATATGATAAAACTAAAATATTAGTTATTGACCCTGCCGTGAGGTTGTGGGGAACTTTGTATGGAACGGCAGGAAATGAATACGGCAGATCGTGTATAACTGATACACTTGGAAATGTGTATTTAGCAGGGAGCATAGATGCCCCTAGCGTTGTGAATGGAACTATTATAGCCACTACCGGCAGTCACCAGGATACTTCCATTCTTTTTCAAAATGGTTTTCTTGTAAAATTTGATCCAAATGGAGTAAGAATTTGGGGCACATATTATGGTGGTTTTGTAAGTACAACCATTCGTTCCTGTTGTGTTGATTCTTTAAACAGTATTTATATAGCAGGTGCTATTGGCCAGGGTTCTTTGGCTAACGCAGCAACATCGGGCGCACACCAAACTAATTATGGTGGAGGTTTCCGCGACGCATTTCTAGCTAAGTTTAATACCGCAGGTGTAAGAATATGGGGAACATATTATGGTGGGAGTATAAATGATTTGGCTTATTCATGTTCAACAGATCGTTTTGGAAATGTTTTTATGTGTGGCAACACAAACTCATCTGTTACAGCAAACGCAAGCTCTATTGCAACACCGGGTTCACATCAGCCAAACTTTGGTGGTGGTTTGCAGGATGACTTCCTTGTCAAATTCAATACTAATGGAGTGCGTCAGTGGGGAACGTTTTATGGAGGTGGAGATGCTGATTATTCATTCGATTGCAGTACTGACACTGCCGGAAATGTATTTATTGTTGGCTGGACAATGTCTCCAACTAATATTTCCACGTCGGGTTCTCAGCAACCTGCAATGCTAGGTGTTAATTATAATGGATATCTTGTAAAATTCAATAAAAATGGAGTGAGAAAGTGGGGTACTTATTATGGTGGATGTTACTTGACCTCAATTGGAAGTACGGTAACTGCTTGCGCTACCGATATTGCCGGAAATGTAATTATAGTAGGGGCAGCGCCTGCTTATACTAATAATGTAATTGCTACAAATAATTCGTATCAGCAATATGCAAATGGAGTTGATGATGGTTTTTTGGCCAAATTTGATACCGCAGGCGTTAGACAATGGGGAACCTATATTGGTGGTAATGGGCTCCCGGGAACTGAATGTGTAAACGAGGTTGTAACAGATAAATTGGGTAATATTTATTTAGTTGGAACAACACCCTCATCTGATCACATTGCAACTCCTTTAGTGCATCAAACTATATATGGAGGAGGAGTTGATGACGGTTTTTTAATGAAGTTTGATGACATAGGACAATTGCAATGGGGAACATATTATGGAGGCGCTTATTCAGACGAAGCATATGGATGCGCCATTGGGAAGTACAATGCTTTGTATATTACCGGAATGACGTATCACCAATTAACGGACAATATTTTTGCAAGCCCTGGATGTCATCAGCCGATACCTGGTGGTGCAGGAAATAGCGATGCATATCTGGCCAAATTTTATAATTGCGATAATTATCCAATATTTTTTAATAGCACTTCCAATTGGAACTGTCCAAATCAAATGACAACCATAACTGCTAACTCTGCCTTTCCAAATTTTTTGTGGTCAGATAACTCTACAAATAATTCAATTATAGTTTCACCGAGTGTAACAACTTCGTATACGGTTAGCAGCAGCAGCACTTTCACAGCTAATTGTGTTTATGCCTCCGTGTTTACATTATCTGTTACTAATATAGTTATTCAAAATAGTTATACCGCTTGTTCAGGCAGCCCGTCAACGCTCACGGCAACAGGCGCAACAAGTTATACATGGAGTACAAGTGCTAATACAAATAGTATTGTAGTTTCTCCAAGCGTTACAACCGTTTATACTGTTTCTGGAAATAACAATGGCGGTTGCGTGGTAGCGAAAACAATTACAGTAAATGTAATTCCAAATCCAACAGTTTCAGTAATGTCATTCAGTACATGTTCAGCAATTGTACAAACATTAACAGCAATAGGAGCAAACACTTATACTTGGAATAATAATTCAGCAATGAATACAGCTACGATCTTTGTACCAAATAATTCGTTTGGAGTTTTAACCGTTACAGGAACTGCTGTTAATGGTTGCAAAGGTGTTGCTTCGGGCACTGTAACCGTGGGTCCAACACCAAATGTAATGGTTTCTTCAAGCAGCAACTCAATTTGTTTAGGGGCAACTGTTCCAACGATAAATCTTACCGCCTCTGGCGCCAGTACATATACATGGGATAACACTTCTACAGGAACAGTAATTTCAGTTAGCCCTACAATAACCACAACTTATTCAGTCACGGGGACCAATACATTCGGTTGCAGTAAAACTGTTTCTATAAGTATTTTGGTTACACCGATTCCAACAATATCGGTAAGCAGCGGAACTATTTGCAATGGGCAGTCATTTAATTTAAATTTGTTTGGTGCGCAATATTACTTTTTTGGAAATCCAATAGTGAGTCCTAGTGTTACTACAACATATAATATAGGTGGGGGAACAAATAATTGTGTTGCAATTAACGGAACCGGAACGGTAACTGTTTTACAAACGCCAACTGTAACTTCCTCTGCAAGTAATAATACAGTTTGTAGCGGTCAATCTGTGACGTTAAGCGTTACAGGCGCCTCAACATATACGTGGAGCAATAATGCGAATACGTCAAATATAGTTGTGTATCCGACTTCTTCAACAAATTATTCGGTTGCTGGTAGTAATACAAATAATTGTAGTGATACGTCGTATCAAAATATTACAGTTGACCTTCCTGTTTTAAATGTTATCAGTTCCAATTCTATTCTTTGTGATGGTCAATCGGCTACATTAACAGCAAATGGCGCTAATACTTATACGTGGAGTAATGCCATGCAAGGTAATCAGATTGTGATCAATCCTTCTGTTACTACAACTTATACGGTTTATGGAACAAGTGCTTTTGGTTGTGATACAAGTTTTGTAGTAACGCAATCAGTAACTTCTTGTACAGGAATTAATGGTACTATTATTGATCAAAATTCATTTTCTATTTTTCCTAATCCATGTAAGAAGGAATTTTATTTTACCACAAGTACGATCATAAACAATGCAACGATCGTACTTTATAATTCGATAGGACAAAAAGTGTTGGAGAAGAAAGTAACGCAAAGTAAAAATCAAATTCTTACTGAAGAACTTTCCAAAGGGCTTTATTATTGCATACTCATAAATGATCAAAAGCAGGTTCCTTTAGGTAAATTGGTGGTGGAGTAAGGTTTGGAGACTCATCTTACAGTCTAAACAGCGATCAGCATCTCCCTATAAGCCATCACAATTTCTTGCTGATTTAATTTTATATATTTCATAAATGCCTTTTCAGTTTTATGACCTGAAACGGCCATGATCGCTTTAGGAGGCACTCCTTTTAAAAACTTTACAGTGCAATAAGAGCGTCTCGCCGTATGAGATGATATAAGTTCAAATTTCTTGAAATATTTTTCTTCTGATCTTAATCCTCTTGTTTGCTGAATAACAATGGAGCCGTTAATGTTGCAAGACTCACAAATGTTCCGGAGCAATTCATTAAAGGTTGTCATTTCATTGTCGGATCTTTGGGGTAGATCGTAATTGTATTTTTCTAATACTTCTCTTAACCTGTTTGATATTGGTATTACTACTTTGGATTTAGTTTTTTTCTGATAAAGACTTAATGTATCACTATTAATGTGTTCTTGCTTTATCCTTATAAAATCAGAATACCTCAAGGCTGTTTCGCAACCAACTATAAATAGATCTCGAGCCTCATCCAATTCTTTTTCTTCAAATAACTTTGAATAAATTATATCTTGTTCTTCTTGCGTTAAATAAACATTATCAACCTCTTCATTGTGGGTAATAATGTGTTTCATATTAAAGGGCTGACAATGATCTTTCATAAAACACCAATTTAGGAACGATTTGATATTCTTCATTTGTTTGCCCTTCGCATTTAGCGACATTCCGGTACTGCCTTCAGAATTTACAGCATGATTGTTAAGATATAATTCCAGTTTTTCAATAAAATTGCCTGATCGCTTCAAATTATTAAACGAAGGTTGAACTTTATAAGTTTTTTCGGTCTCTACAATATGCTTACGAAGAGCATTATCATAATCAATGAGTGTTCTTCTCGAAATTCTACCTTTTTGATATTCGATAAATTCATCAAAATGCTTCCAAAAAATAGATTTATTGTTCAGTTTTTGTGGGCTTTCGATCAATTCATAGTATTTATCCTTTAGCACTTCTGGATTTGGAATAATGTCTTGAGATTGAAAGAACTTATATGCGGTTTTAAGTGTGTCTTCGAATTTTTCCAGATCTCGATTGATCCTGCCATAATCCGTAAATTCCTTATTTTCCTTAACTCTATCATTTTTTGAGTTCCAATATTTTGGAGGAACACTAATTCCGGTCGAGATCTTTACTCTAATACTGTCATAATTGAGAACAAGATTAACGGCAGTAGCTCCCTTTGCAGAGGGTTCCCGTAAATTAAATCTCGGTTCGATCATAAAAACAATTATTAGGAGTCTAATTTACGATAAAGAGGGGTCAGAATAGGGGTCAGATTGTTATTACTTCTGCACATTTTATTAAAAATAAAAGTCGTATTATTGCACCATAATTATATGAATAACAATAGATTAATATGCTTTTGGAGAAAAGTAGAGAAAGTAAGAGAAAGTTGGATTGCGGTCCCGTCCGGACCGCTAAAGCCCTTGAAAGAGGGCTTTTTCTTTATGGAGCATTTCGTTTACATAATTTATTCCGAAAAGTTCGATGTGTTTTATAAGGGGGAAAGTCATGATCCTTTACAGAGACTAATTTCTCATAATTCAGACCTTTCTGAATATACTCGTAATAAAGGACCATGGCGAATTGTTTTTTTGGAAAAACATGAAGACCGTAAATCGGCTTTGGGACGCGAAAAACAAATAAAGAAATTTAATAGACGGTCAATTGAAAAGCTAATTGCTTCAGAAGCTAATATTTGCACAAGTTAATTCCGATAACTATTAGAGTCGCCAAATCAAAAACTCGAGGCTTTTTAGAACTTTGACCCAGTAGTTCAGCTGGTTAGAATGCCGCCCTGTCACGTCTCGTCACTAGTGACGAGAGGGTTCGAGTCCCGTCCGGACCGCTTAAGTCCCTTCAAAACACTTGGTTTTGAAGGGATTTTGCTTTAAAAGGGGTCATACCGGGGGTCAGATTGTTTTGTTTATTAACGCTAAAAAATGCCTGCTTTTACTAAATTTGGTAAAGAGTGATGAAGAGGGTTATTATATTATTTTTCTTTTTTTGCATTGGAAATTTCTTGTTTTCACAGTCAACTGTAACGTTAACTATTCAAAACGCGAATTGTACTTCCTCCACCGGAATAATTACAATTAATTCAGTATCGGTAAGCGCTACTCCAAATTATTCTGTTAGCGAAGGCGCAGCAACCATTGGCACAAATGTAACTTTACCATTTACATTCACTAATGTGAGTGTTGGTATTCATACGTATGTTGTTACCGGATCAAATTCTGTTGCCATAACATTCACAGCCAATATTCAATCCAACACAACACAACCTTTAATTTTTGCGAATGTAGGTGGAACCATAACATGCAGTTCTCCAATTACAGTTCTTACAGGCACTTCTAATGTTAGTAATGCTACGTATAGTTGGAGTCCACAAAACGTTACAACAAATACTGCGCTTGCTATTGGTGGAGGTAATTATACATTAACCATTACTGATCCTGCAAATAATTGTCCCAACACCACAGTAGTAACTGTGTTTCAAAATACATCAGCCCCAAGTATAACTGCTGTTGCAAATAGTTCTATCACATGTACAAATTCACTTGTTGTAATTACAGGCACTTCTTCTACAGGTGGTGTTACTTATAGTTGGGCCCCAACCGGATCTACAAGTACTTCTATTAGCACAACGGGAGTTGGTATCCACACATTAACCATCACCGATCCTTCAAATGGTTGTAAAGCTGTAAGATCAGTTACAGTTTATCAGATCGGACAATTTAGTGCAAGTGTAACTCTTTTGAATAATGTAAAATGTAATGGCGCCAGCACAGGTGAAGTAGAACTTGACCTGATAGGTGGTTCTGGTATTTACTCGGTAACTATTTTGAACAGTAATTTTTTTGTTGGAAACCTTACAACTTTCCCAACTGCCATTACCGGATTAGCTGCAGGAAATAATTCCATTGCCATACTTGATACGTTATCCGGTTGCACGCAAACACTTTTTATAACTCTAACACAACCACCTGCGCTCAATTTATTGATCACACTTACAAGTCAGCTTATTATTTGTGAGGGCGAACCTGTAACCATGTATGCAACGCTAACCGGCGGTGTTCGTCCTTATAAATATCAATGGTTACCTGTTGGAGGAACAGATTCAACCTTAAGTGAGATCGCCGGTGCTAATTCGTATACACTTATCGCCACCGATGCAAATTCGTGTACAACCATGTCGGTAAAAAATGTTACCGTAAATTTAAAACCGCAATTCGTATTATTAAATCCAACTGCAATTATTTGCGGATCCATATGCGTGAATTTTTCATTATCTGCAGCGCAAAACACCACGTATGTATATAACTGGAATTTTACCGACATTAACGGGAATGCAACTCCTATTCAAGTAAATCAATATAATCCTTCTATTTGTTTTACACAGGTTGGAAAATATAATTGCGATGTGAGTGTGATAACTCCGCAGGGTTGTTCAACACAATCTATCATACCAACATTCCTTAAATTATATCCAAAAGTTAGGTCGGCTTTTACATATGATCCTGGCAGTGGTATTTATATTTTTGATGAGGTTCAGTTCATAAATTATAGTACCGGTGCCGATTGGTTCAATTGGTATGCCGAGAATACCCATTTCTCTGACCAAATACATCCGAGCTATAATTTTTATGAGCCGGGTACGGTTCTTATGTCGCTTATTGCATCTAATGAGGGTTGTTCAGATACCATTTCAAAATATATTACAATTGGTGAAGCCACATTCATGCATTTCCCAAATGCCTTCACGCCAAATGGTGATGACCTTAATGATGTTTGGCGACCTGTTTGTTATGGCGATTACCAAGGGGGAGAGTATGAGTTAAGCATTTTTGATCGTTGGGGAAAAAGGGTATTTTGGACCATTGTAATTGATAGCGGATGGGATGGTACCTTTAAGGATAAACCTTGCGAGGACGGCGTTTATAATTGGAGGGTGAAGGTAAAAACCAAAACCCTTAACAACGAGAAACTAAGGGGAATAATTAATTTAAAAAGATGACCTTAATGATAACTCTCAATAAGCATTGCATATTGAAATAAAAAAAGATTGTTTTATAAGAGATTTTTAGTAATTTCAATTGATAAATTAATTTATGTTAGAAAGTCAACTACACGAAAGCCACTCTTTAAAATATAACATAACGCAAGAAAGCGTTAAAGATCCCGGCATGGCTATTGTGGAGTTTCTTGATGGCACCAACAATAAAGTAAATACCATAAAATTAAAGATCGTTACAGCAGATGAACTTTATGACAAGATAGATAAAGGCGAGGATTTTATTTTAGAGGATTGCTACATCTTTAATTTTTCGTTGAGCGAATACCGATTTAAAAAAGGGTTAAAGGAGGACGAACAGGTGGTAATGAATAATTTCAAAGCCATACGAACGTTCTTTAATTGTTTTTCGGTAACGGATTTCAGTCACGCTAAATTTGCAGGTAAAAAGATCCAATTCAATAATTGTGTTTTTGGAAATGGATTGAATAACTTTCAATATGCCGATTTCGGACATAGTACTGTTCATTTTAAGAACACACGTTTTGGAAGCGGCACTAATAATTTTCAATCGGTTGTTTTTGGTGATGGCGATATTTCGTTTGCGGGAACAAATTTCGGGAATGGTAATCTTATTTTCGCCGATGCTAAATTCAGTAATGGGAATGTGGATTTTAAGAACACTATTTATGGTGAAGGAAATATAGATTTTAAATTCGCTAAATTCTCTGAAGGGAATATCTCTTTCGAAAGAGCATTATTTGGTATGGGAAGAAAGGATTTTAAGAATGTTGAATTTGGTGGGGGACGAATTGATTTTAAACGCGTGAATTTTAATGATGGCGACGTTTCATTTGAAGGCGCCGAATTCGGGCAAGGAAAAACAAATTTTAGAGGTGCTTCATTTGGGAAAGGCTTAAAGAACTTTGATCTCGCCGATTTTTCCGGTTCTGAAATTAGTTTTGATAGCGTTGATTTTGGTGCAGGTAATATCAGCTATAATCAAGCGGTAGCAAATCATATTTCCTTTAATGCATGTTCGTTCAATAGCTTTGTTGATTTTAGATTTGCAAAGTGTTCGTTATTGAATTTAAGTAATTCGGTTATTAGAGATATTGTGGATATGGTCCCGGAAAAAGAAGAGGTAGTGATAAAGGAAGTAAATTTGGTGAATACGCGCATCTTAGGTCGTATTTTC
Source organism: Sphingobacteriaceae bacterium (assembly GCA_023251775.1). Lineage (GTDB taxonomy): Bacteria > Bacteroidota > Bacteroidia > B-17B0 > Aurantibacillaceae > Aurantibacillus. The sequence continues at coordinate 9,571 of JAHEYC010000088.1, forward strand.
ATTAATTGGAGAGAGAATCAAGTGTATAAATTAATTTATCACCAAGAAACATCCACATATTTTCAAAAGGCAGAACAGTTCAGGATATTAAAAGAGAATTTCCGTGTGAATGGTCAGTACGAAGATGAGGACGTAGCTTATATCGAATTCAAACGTTGTGAAGCGCTAGCGAATTTGAATCACGAAAAGGAGGGAAGTATGTTGGATAAGATATTTGCTTACCCAAAATTCTATTTCCAAAAATATGTGTTTGATCATGTGGGTCGTTATGCCACCGCGCCAATTCGTGTATTGGTTAACGCTGTATACGCAGTTTTTTTTTATGGGATCATTTATTTTATTTTTACTAAGTACTTTCCTGAAATGGGATCCGTTGCAACCACATTGCCGGCCGAAATTAACCATGTCACTGAATTCGGAAATAGCATTTATTATAGCGCCATCACATTTTTTACGATTGGTTATGGCGATTACTTCGCACACGGTTTCCTTAAACTAGTCGCCGCCTGCGAAGGATTTTCGGGTGTGTTCTTAATGAGTTATTTTACGGTAGCTTTTGTAAGAAAGATCTTGCGTTAAAAAAGATCACCTCTTTAATGTATCGTTAAAAGGTACTCGATCAGAAATTGATCGGGCCAATGTTACTTCATCTGTGTATTCCAATTCATCACCAACAGCAATTCCGCGTGCAATAGAACTCATCACAATAGGAAATGAATTTAATTTTTTGAAAACGAAAAAGGAAGTGGTCTCACCTTCCATGGTAGCATTTAAAGCAAGGATCACTTCTTTTACAACATCGTTATTTACCTTATCCACTAAACTTTGAATGTTAAGATCGTTAGGACCAATTCCATCAAGTGGAGAGATGAGTCCGCCCAATACATGATAAATACCTTTGAATTGTCCTGTATTTTCAACCGCTAAAATATCTCTGAAATCCTGCACTAAACAAATAATAGAATGATCGCGTGCAGGATTGGAGCAGATAGAACATACTTCGGTTTCGCTTATGTTGTGACACTGTGCACAAAAACGTAATTCGCTTCGTAATTTATCCAACGAATGAATAAAACTCTCTATGATCTTAGGATCTTGTTTGATCAAATGCAATACATGGCGCAAAGCAGTTTTTTTACCAACCCCGGGCAATGCCGAAAAAGATTCAACCGCTTGTTCTAATATTTTTGAGCTGTATTCCATTGAGTACTTTAATCCTATAAAATTAGTAAATAGTATACTTATTCAACTCAAAATGTTTAGAAATTAGTGAACAAATGCCCTTAAAATAAAGCGATTTCACCCAATTTTGATATATGATCTCGCCGGTTGTCATCATAGCTTTTATTATCTCTTATTTTCTCATTTTGTTGGTAATGGGTTATGTTACTTCGCGTAAAGCAAGTTCAAGTTCGTATTTCTTAGGTAATAAGTCCTCGCCTTGGATCATGGTTGCTTTAGGAATGATAGGCGATTCGTTAAGTGGTATCACCTATATTTCTGTTCCCGGAAAAGTTGGCACAGCACATTTTTCCTATCTGCAAATTGTGTTAGGATATTTTGTCGGGTATTTTATCATCTCCCACATTTTACTTCCTCTGTATTATCGTCTCAATCTCACTTCTATTTACGAATATCTTCTTTCGCGTTTTGGAAAAGTGACACAAAAAACGGGAAGTCTATTTTTTATTGTTTCTCGCTTACTTGGCGCAGGGGGAAGATTATACTTGGCCGCTAACGTGATCCAATTCTTTGTATTCGATAATTTATTTGAACATCACGTGCCCTTTGCATTAAGTGTTTCGTTGATACTCATATTAATGTTACTTTATACTTACAAGGGCGGAATTAAAACCTTAGTGTATACCGATACTATCCAAAGTTTATTCCTTGTACTTGGCGTTATACTTTCCATTATCGCCATCACCAGTCAAATGGATATTTCGTTATGGGAAGCAACCAAACGTATTTGCGATTCGGATATGTCCGAATCTTTTTTCTTTGATTATAAAAAGTCGAATTTTTTCTTTAAAGATTTTATTGGCGGCATCTTTACCGCTGCTGCAATGACAGGCCTTGATCAAAATATGATGCAAAAGAATTTGAGCTGTAAGTCTCTTCCCGAAGCGCAAAAGAATATTTTTTGGTTTAGCATTAGCATGGTCATTGTAAATGTTTTCTTTTTGGCTCTTGGTGTTCTACTATACATGTATTACGATTTTGCACATATTGCTTTACCAACCAATGCCGAAACAGGAGCAATAATTACCGATAGGGTTTTTCCGAATCTCGCTCTAAATCATCTGGGCGCTTTTTCGGGACTCGTATTTATTTTAGGATTAACCGCAGCCACATTTAGCAGCGCTGATAGTGTGCTTACAACTCTTACCACATCAGCTTATATTGATGTTTTGGGAATAGATCAAAATACTAATTTGGATGAAAAAAAGAAAACAAAGTATCGAACTCTCATTCATATTGGTTTTACCGTAGTTCTATGGCTCATCATTCTTGTGTTTAAAGAACTAAATAGAAGCGCGTTAATTGATACCATACTTATTGTGGCAAGTTACACATACGGACCATTACTTGCCCTTTTCATTATTGGTTTGTTCACTAAAGTGAATTTAAAAGATAAATGGGTTCCAATAGCGTGTGTAGCCGGACCGATTGTATGTTATTTGATGAGTTTGAATTCGAAAGCAATTTTTGGTGATTACCAAATTGGATTAGAGTTGATCATCATGAATGCTTTTATTACGGGAGTGTTTTTGCTACTCTTTAAGAGATCAGCAAGTAGTTAATCTACTTCGAAGGATACAATACAAATATCATCCGTTTGATTCGCATTTGCACGCCAGTTGTTGATGGCACTTTGAACTTTGCGTTTTCTTTCTTTTAAAGGAATTGTCTCAAGTTCTAAAAGTATTTCTTTGAAACGTTTATTACCCAAACGTTTTTCGTTCACCGAACTAAATTGATCAATAACACCATCCGATAACATATAGATCTTGTCGTTGGTCTCTAATTGAATGAACAAAGTATCGTAATTTGCTTTTAAATGTTTGTTCTCAACACCAATTGGTTTTCTGTTCCCCTTATGTTCTATGATCTCGCCACCACGATTAATATAAATGGTATGCATTGCACCCGAGAAAAGTAAAGTTCTATCAGCTTTATTATACGTACAAAAAGAAATATCCAAACCATCGTTCACATCGGCATCTGTATTTTTTTGGTGAAACGAATTATAGATACTATTACTCAATAGATCCATAATGATACCCGGTTTAAAATTTTGCCACTTATCAATAATGGTATTTAAATACGTTGTAGCCAAGATCGAAAGTAAAGCACCAGATACGCCATGTCCGGTACAATCACCTACAGCAAGCAACGAATAACTGTTGAACTCTTTTACCCAATAAAAGTCACCACCTAAAGCATCACGTTGTAAAAGCAAGGCGAACGATTTTGGAAAAACACGTCTTAATGCATCTTCGTTCGGTAAAAATGCATCCTGGATCCTTTTCGCGTAATTGATATTGGCCGAAATATTTTTGTTCTTCTCGTTGATGATCTCTTTGTTGATCAATTGATCAATGATAAGTTGTGTAGACGAGATGATCTGATTAATGGTTGCTTTTAATTCGTTGAAATTACCCGGGATGGTTGAGAAAAGATTTATGGACGCATACAATTTATTATTAATGTAAATTGGAAGCGCATAAGCCGATCGTATCCCACTATAATACCATTTCTTCTCATCCTCGATCATATTCACTTTCAAATCATAATCGGCAACATCGTAAATGCCTTCGCTTAAAAACGAATTTAAAATAAAGATCTGATCGAACGGAAGATCTTTGTAACGCATTTCTCGGCGTGTTTGACTGATATGATGCAACTGACCGATCTTCTTATCAAAATCGAATTTTAAAATGGATGCACGCTCTATATTGCTGAGTTTATTGAACAAAAGATCCAAAAGATCCTCAAACACATCTTCTACTTTGATATTGTTGATGAGTTTATTCTGTGCTTCGTTCAAAATAGCCAAGTTCTTATTTTGCGCAGCGATCTCGTCGTTCTTCTGATCGATCAATTGTTTGTTCTCGAATTGACTCAAAGCAACTTGCAATACATTAGCTATTTCTTCCAACGTACTCAATTCGTAATTGGAATAAATATTTTGTTTTAAACTATACACCGCTATAAAACCACTGTTAACTAATTTTGGTTTAATGCACGATAAAAGTGTACACTGAATATTGGTGATAGGCTGTTGTAATTCTTGTAAGATCTTATAGATCTCAATGTCCTCTTCGCGCCAATCAAATAAGATCCCGCTTTGCCAACTATGAATGGCCTCAATGTGATGAGGCAGCAATTTCATGGTGCGCTCAAAGGTGAATGTATTGTTGCGGTTGATGAAGTAAGATTTCAATTCTTTATTATCAAGACTGATATAATTGAACGAAAATGTTTTGGCATGATCAGAATCGCTAATAAGTTCTTTAAGGATATTGATGTTCAATTCATCAAAGGAAGTGGATTGAATGATGAATTTTTGAAATTTATTCCGTGTCTCTAAATTCTCATTGGCAACCTCTAATTGCGTAGAGTAGGCTTCGATCTCTTTGTTCTTACGCTCAATGATCTTGTTCTTCTCAAACTCTATATAATAACTCTTTACATAATTACTGATATCACTAATGTAATGTGTATCGCTTGTTGCAAAGTCGAAATGAAAATCGGTATACAAACCAATAAATCCAATGATCTGATCATTATCCCTGAACTCGTGTATCAAACCGCTTTTAGCAAATTTGGGTTGATCAAGCATGTATAATAAAAGGATATCTTCCTTAGATGTAAAATGATGATAATCTTTTTTGGTGATCTTCTCAATGGTCTCTTTTATACTTGCATTAAGCGGCTGAACCGTTTGCGTTATTTTTTTATTGAACACATCAATATAAAATATCTTCAAAAAATTATCGCCGGTAATAAAGTTTAGCGTTATGAATTGTGTTGACTTAGCAATGCGGATCAAATTATTTAGAACCGTTTCTGCAAGGGCTTCAATTGTCTTAGCACTTAAGATATCCTGTTTTAATTCATAATTCGTTTTTAATTCATCATAATAACTATTCAACTTTATCTCGG
>JAHEYC010000089.1 GCA_023251775.1 Sphingobacteriaceae bacterium
ATTTCACTAAACTGGGTTTGCTAAAATTGCACAAATCTGTGTGTAAGCCGTTATGTTTAGCAAACACAGATTAGTGAAATCTGTCCACACAGATTAGTGAAATTCGTGAAATTCGTGGCAAAACACATAGAAGCCTCGGCGTAGCCGAGGCGGGTTATTCGTTTTTTTGTTGTAACTTGAGGTTACCTTTTACGTATAATAACATTAACAGAGGGATGAACGTATCAACTGTTTCAAATATTAACTCCTTTACTTTATTCTTAGCACTGCTATTCCACTCAAATTTTGCCAAAGCTCAAACGCCCATTCAAAGCGAAGGAATTCGTTGTTATGCTGTGGTTGAAAACAATGATACAGTTCCAGTATTTTATTTAGATGAAGTTGGAGTGAGCAGCAATATGGTCTTTAAAACCAAACGCATGTACGAGCAATGGACGCGTGTAAAGTACAATGTAAAAAAAGTTTATCCTTATGCTATTTTAGCGTCTGCAAAATTAAAACAATACGATATTTTATTGGCCAAAATTGATGACGAAGATAAACGTAAAGCATTTTTGCGTGTGTGCGAAAAAGATCTGCGTCACGAGTTTGAAGATGAATTAAAAGGACTTTCGGTTTCTCAAGGACGTGTATTAATGAAATTAATTAATCGCGAAACCGGAAAAACCACTTATGCTATTGTAAAAGAACTCCGCGGATCCTTCCAAGCCGCCATGTGGCAAACCCTAGCGGTGTTATTTGGCAATAATATGAAGACCACGTACGACGCCTCCGTTGAGGATGTGATGATCGAAAAGGCGATAGCGTTGGTGGAGCGAGGGGATTTTTAGACTTGTTGATAATTAAATCATTTCCTTCAAGACGGCTTTCCGTAATTTAGCACCGTCTTATGAAGATCTTCTATCACTATTTAAAGCAGCATAAACCCTTATTATTTCTTGCATTAATTTTGGCGGCCATCAACCAATGTTTTTCTTTGTGCGATTCTATTATTACCGGTAAGCTTATCAATAAATTTGCAGCGCCTCATGAGGTGGATGATAGTTTACATTTTTGGCATACCAGTTCTACTTTCGCTGACTTTACATCTAATATTTTATTTTGGTTAGGCTTATCTATTGGCGCAGCCATGATGAGTCGCATTGCAAAAAATTTCCAGGATTATTTTACCAATATTGTTATTCAACGCACGGGCGCGCAAATGTATACTGATGGTATTAAAAAAACATTGAGTTTGCCTTATCAGGATTTTGAAGATCAGCGAAGCGGAGAAACTTTAGGCAAACTTCAAAAATTAAAAAGCGATACCGAACGCTTTGTGAACATGTTCATCAGTTTGGTGTTTCAATCTATTATTGGTTTGGTGTTTGTTACTATTTATACATTGAACATTAGCACAAATAAATGGATAAGTTTATTGTTTTTGGCTACAGTGCCTGTTATTGGTTTGGTAAGTTCGTATTTAGGAAAGAAAATTAAAAAAGTGTCAAAGCAAATTTTAACCGAAACCACGCAATTAGCAGGAGCAACCACGGAATCCTTACGAAATATTGAATTGGTAAAAAGTTTAGGATTAGTAGAGCAAGAGGAGCGTCGCTTAAAATCTACTACACTAAAAATACTTGGCTTAGAATTAAAAAAAGTACGTTTTGTGAGAAGCTTAAGTTTTATACAAGGAACAACCGTGCATTTGGTGCGAACTACCATTGTATTTTTATTATACGGTTTGGTATTTAAGCAAGATATAAAAGTGGGAGATCTCATTACTTTGATGTTCTTCTCGTTCTTTATTTTTAATCCTTTGCAAGAATTAGGAAATCTTATTTCTGTTTACAACGAAACAAAAGTAAGCATGGAGAATTACGAGAAGTTGATGAATGCAAAAAGCGAAGTAATTCCCGATAAGCCATCTGTACTTGGAAACATTAGTGAATTAAGATTCAACAACGTTTCTTTCAAGCATCAAAGCGCCGCCGAGCATGCGGTAAACGATATTTCGTTTGTAATTGAGAAAGGAGAAACCGTTGCCTTTGTTGGCCCGAGTGGAAGCGGAAAAACTACTTTGGTAAAATTATTAGTAGGCTTATATCAACCCGTAGAAGGAGAATTATTTTATAATAAGATCAGTTCAAAACAAGTGGATATGAACGAGCTTCGAAGGCAATTAGGATTTGTAACACAAGATCCACAATTGTTCAGTGGAACCATACGCGATAATTTATTATTTGTAAAACCTAGTGCAACAGATGTAGAAATAAATTCGGCCTTGCAAAAAGCAGCTTGTCAAAATTTATTACGCCGCGCCGATAAAGGTTTGGATACAACTATTGGCGAGGGAGGAATAAAAGTAAGCGGTGGCGAAAAACAACGTTTATCTATTGCGCGTGCATTATTACGCGATCCAAAATTATTAATTTTTGATGAAGCAACTTCTGCTTTAGATTCTTTGACCGAACAAGAGATCACAACAACTATAAAAGAATTATCAGCCAACAAGGAACAGATCACTGTTTTAATTGCTCATCGTTTATCTACCATAATGCACGCCGATAAAATAATTGTATTAGAACACGGCAAAATTATTGAGCAAGGCAAGCACGAAAAATTATTGGAAGAAAAGGGTTTGTATTATGCAATGTGGAGGCAGCAGATAGGGGAGAGGAAGAAGTAGTTATTCTTCAGTTTTATAATCAATTTTTTTCATGGGCATCGGTTCATGGCTTTTTTCCAGAAATTTATCAAGGTGATGAAATATCAGATCAATATTTTTGGAGTTGTCTTCCGTTTGGTTGCGCAGATCTTCAATGGCCAAGCGCAATTCGGTATTATCAAATAACATTTGCCTGATCTTTGTAAATATTCGCATGATCTGGATGTTGACCTGAATGGCGCGCTTACTGTTTAATACACTTGACAACATTAAAACGCCATGTTCTGTGAACACAAATGGTAACTTTCTTCTTCCACCCCAACTTGAAGTCACAAATTGTGACTTCAAGATTTCCCACTCATTTTCAATAAGTTGGAACATGAAATCCTTTGGAAATCTATCCAAATTCCTGTTTACAGCTTGATTTAGTGCTTTTGTCTCAACTTGGTATAGCTCGGCCAAATCGCTGTCAATCATTACTTTATATCCTCTTACCAAATAGATCTTATTCATCACAATTTCATCGGGTATCATCAATTCATTCTTCATATTCTTAGAATTAAAAAGCAAAGCTATGTCGCAAATCAAGGATTGATGGCTATGATTTATAGCATTTTTTAGAATTCTATCCTTTGATGTCGCAATTTGCGACATCAAAGGCTTCGTAACTATGTGAAAATTAATGTGAAAAAACTTGAGGTCGCAATTTGCGACCTCAAGTTTGTAAGGTCTTTCTTTGAAGTCACAATTTGTGACTTCAAAACTTCATCAACTCCTCATACAACCCTTTCACCGGTAAGCCCATCACATTATAAAAACTTCCTTCTATTTTATCAATACCAATATATCCTATCCAATCTTGCACACCATAACCGCCCGCTTTATCGTAAGGACTATAATGCGTTAAATAATATTCTATTTCTTCTGTCTTTAATTTTTTGAAATAAACTTTACTTGTATCGTAAAAAGTAATTTGTTTATTCTTACTTTTTAAACACACTGCTGTAAATACTTCATGCATTTTTCCGCTGAGTGATCCCAACATTTTTTTTCCTTCTTCAAAATCTGCAGGTTTATTCAATACTTTTCCTTCACACCAAACAATTGTATCGGCCGTAATTAAAATTTCATTCTCTTTTAATTGCTCAGGATAAGCATTTGCTTTTTTTTCTGCTAAATAAATTGGGATGCCTTGTGCTTTAAGATCTGATGAAAAATCTTCATTGGCATTAATTGGTTTAGTTGAAAATTCAAAGCCTAAGCTTTTCAATAATTCTTGTCGGCGTGGAGAAGCAGAACCTAAAATTAATTTGTATGGAAATTCTTTGAGTAATTTTTCGGTAGCATTCATATTAACTAAAATAATAGATCCAACAGTAACCAATTCCTAATAACATAATAAATTTTAAGAATACACTGGCATGTTTGAATTGTTTGGAGGTATTTGCTCTAACGGTCATGTACAATAACGTAATTAAAGGACAAACTAGCCCAAACAAAATATACATATTTGGCATGGTGATCAATTCGCCTTTGTATTTTATGGTATTGTAAATTACTACAAGCAATAAAATAACGGTGATAGAAATAAGAAAAAAACAAACAGCTTTGCTTGTTTCAATTCCCCAACTAATTGGCATTGTTTTTCCGCCTGTTGCTTTATCGCCAACTACATCTTCCATGTCTTTTATTATTTCGCGAGCAAAACTTGTAATAAAAGCAAACAAACAAAAAATGAGTGTGATCTTTGATGCAGCTAATACAACCGGAATATGATTTACAGTAAAACCGGGAATTGTTTTTTGCAAATAAGCAATTTCGAATACAAAGGTGATGAAAGGTACAGAGGCTGTAAGTAACGACACAACAATGTTTCCAATGAGCAATTGTTTTTTAAAATGTGTTGAATAGAACCATAAGGCCGTTGCTGTTAGAATATGAAATAAAGCTAATCGTAAATACCCTGTTTTTAAAGCGGTGTACATTCCCAACAGAATTCCCAAAGTGGTAAAGCTAATGTGTAAAATAATGGCCCAACGTCTTTTAATAGCTTTATCCAGCACAACAGTTTCCGGGTGATTGATCATATCGGTCTTTACATCAAAATAATCGTTGATGATATATCCGGCAGCGGCAATTAAAACTGTACTGATAACAATTAAACCAAAAAGTTTGATGTAAATGTTTGAAGGAATATTAGCCTCAGCAAATATTTTTTGGAAGACGAGGTAGTGCAAAAATGTTTGTGTAAGAACAACAATAATAAGATTCTCCACCCTTACCAATTTAAGGAAAGCAAAAAATTTATTATTTAAGATCTTGATCATTTCAGTTTAAAGATAGTAATAGTTTGGAAAGTTTAACAGTTAAGAAAGTTAAACAGTTGAGAAAGTTGGAAACTTAGAACTCCTTAAACTTTCAAACTTTCCAAACTTTCCTAACTTTCTAAACTTAGATCACCAATTAGCGATCTCCCAAGTTTGTTGTACACGCATGGTCTGTTCAATAATGTCCCTTACGCAACCTTCGCCACCTTTTTTATCGGAAATATATTGAGAAATTTCTTTGATCTCAGTCGCCGCATCATTAGGACAAGCAGCTACACCTACACGTTTCATTACTTCCCAATCTGGCAGATCGTCGCCCATATACATTATTTGTTCGTCCTTGATGGAATGTTCAATAAGAAGATCCGTATAACATTGCAATTTATCGTGTTGACGAATAAAAACATGTTGCACACCGGCGCGCTCCAAAACTTTTTTTACAGGCTCATTATTTCCACCGGAGATAACCACAATGCGATAACCTTTTTTTATGGCCAATTGAATTGCATAACCATCTTTTGAATGCATGTTACGCAACAACTCTCCTTGCACATTTACAAAAACGGTATTATTGGTAAATACACCATCAATGTCGAAAATAAAAGTGGTTATTTTAGTTAAGGCTTGTTTATAGTTGAGCATATTACTTTTGTTGTTTGGTAATAAGTTCGCTAAGCAAGGTATAGATCTGTTTTAATTCTTTATTGCTTTTTAAGAGCTCCAAATGTTTTTCTATCACAACTTGGTCTTTGCGCTTGGCAGGACCGGTTTGCGCATCTTTTGGACTCATATACTTCAGTTTTTTTGTACTTTGTTTTATAAGCGGAAGAAGTGTAGTGATGTTAAGATCTTTTCTTACAGTGTGCATCATCTTATCTGCTTCCACATAAAGTGCGTTGGTAAAATTATTTACTAATACGGCAGCCAAATGTAATTTTAAGCGTTGCTGATAGTTCAACTGAATGATCTGTTTACTAAAAAGTGTGCAAATACTTTGTGCTTTTAAAAATGCAACTTGTGATGAAGGATCTACAACGATCATTGTATCTTTCCATTTGATCTTATCGTCTTTAGAAAACGTTTGTAAAGGATAAAATATAGAAAGGTTCTTTAATTTCGTTTTTACACTGGCAAGATCAAAATTCCCGGAGCAAATTAATACATTACTTGCAGGAGGAACAGAAATAGTTTTAATAACAGAAGGGATAGAACTATCTGTTACACAAACAAAATAAGCTTCTACGTTTGGAATTATTTTTTTTATGGAAGAATACGTTTGAGCGTTGAATTCCTTTTTAAATTCCGCCAATTGTGCATTTGCTTTATGATTATAAATGATCAGATCAAATTTCTTTGCCAAGTGTTTAGCTAAATGCCAGGCCACATTTCCGCAACCTATGATGACGATTTTTTTACGTTGCTCAAGCATGTTTTCTTCTTATTTGTCGGATGCGTTCCATAATTGCTATAGCTGTTCCTAATGCCATAATGATACAACCGATCCATAATACATTAATAAAAGGGAATAAATGCGCTTCCATCACAATAAAATCTTTTGTATTTCCAATACGCTCGCTCATGGTAATTTCAATGCTGCCTTCTTCCGGATTTATCTTCCAAAATACAAATTTCAATCCTAATTCTTCAATAACATACTCACCGGGAATCTGCATATTATTTTTGATAGAATATTTTGGCATGGCCCTAAACACATGACCTTTTGAATCGTAAGCTTTTAAAATAGCAGTAACTTCCAAAAGCGAATCACTTTTTTTGTATTCTACTTCATTCACGTTTGTTCTTAACGAGTCAATAACAATAATGGCATTACCCGCGAAAATGGTATCCTTCACATGTCCAACATAATTTTTTGCTTCGTTGAATTTTGTTAGGGTAGTGGAATCAATTTCGCTTAGATCGGCGTAAGTAACGTGCGTGTAAATATCTTTATCCAAATAATGTTTTGTGGCGGGCTCTGCAGCTTTTCCCATGCGAGGATTATCCTGAACTTTTGGAATTAATTCAAAATCAAATTCCGGTTTCCCATCTTTGCCTTTCTTTAAATATTCCACTTTAAAATAAACATCAATGCCCTTTCGTTCTTTTCCTTTATAAGTAACTAAATACGGACCCATCGCAAGTGTATCACCTTTTGTAAGGAGAATACTTTTTTGATTATCAAAATCTTTACTCAATTGGGTTAGATCTTGTTTGGATGTATTTTTTGACAGCGTTACTTTTTTAGAAGTAGAGATCAAAGCCCCGATCATGATCAATGCAAAACCAATATGCGCAATAGATGAACCCGATTTTTTGATATGACCTTTCAAAACTCTGATCATATAATCCAAGTTGGCGAACACAGCAAACAAAGAGGCGATAAGAAGAGATGTATATCCTATTTTATTATACACTTCGTAACCGGTTGAATTAAAATAAAGGGGAATACTTGCTGCCAAACCAAATGCTAAAGCCAAACCAAAACTAATAAGCAAACTTTTGAAAAAAGCCGCTGCATTGTTTTTTTTGTATTTTAAAAATTGTGCCGATGCGATGAGTAAAATAAGGAACACTGCAAACGGTAAAATAAAATCATTGTATTCCTGCACTTTTAACTGGGCATAATTAAGATCAAAAAGTTTATTCACTACAGGCAGCGAGGTAAAATACGTTATCACCATCGCTATTAAAAGCAATATCAAACTTCCCACGAACATCCAAAACTCGCGCGAGTAAAGTGCTTCTTCATCTTTTTCCTTTGGGAAATATTTAATGTATGACCAAAAGGTCATGCCAAGTGAAACCACACACCAAATTTCGAGGGCTAATTTTTGGTGACCATAGATCAAACTAAAGAACCAAAGCAATAAAGAGCCAAGGATGTATGAATATTTAATAAGTTCGTCATGGATCAAGAGCGCCACACTTATAAATACAAAAGTTAGAACGTACATTACTAATTGTCCCGTCATTCCAAGATCGGTGAATGCATGTACGCTGGCATTTCCTAAAATTCCGCTGCGCGTTAAAAAAGTGGAATACAAAACCAATAAAAATCCGGCAATGGATAAAAAGTGCGTGGTAAATAAACTTCCTCCTTTATGTTTATTAATGATCATGGTATGCGCCGCTGCAACTATTACAAGCCATGGCACCAACGATGAATTCTCCACAGGATCCCAAGCCCAGAAACCTCCAAAGCTTAATGCTTCGTATGCCCAAGCGCCACCCATAAGTACACCAACTCCTAATACACAAACACTAAAAAATGCCCAAGGCAAAGCTAATTTTTGCCATTCGTTGAATTTTCTATTCCAAAAAGCAGCAATGGCAAATGCGAATGGAACAAGTGTAGAAGCAAATCCTAAAAATAAAGTAGGAGGATGGATCGTCATCCAATAATTCATCAATAAAGGATTCAATCCTCTTCCATCAATTTTTGATAAATACGTAGCACTATTGAGAAACGGAAAATTCTTAGTGCTTTCATGCTCTTGCAGCAATAAAAACGGATTGGTCCCAATTTTATAATCGCCAATGTAAATTCCAAGTATCATGCTTGCTAAAAATATTTGCACTAAAGCAAATACAGCCATGGTTGGAGCTTCCCATTCTGAATTTTTTAATAAGCGATTTAAAATTAATCCCAATACCACATTCCAAAACGTCCACAGTAAAAAACTTCCTTCTTGCCCTTCCCAAAAACACGAAAGAATATATTTCATGTCCATTGCTTTATTACTATGCTGGTATACATATTGATATTCAAAGAAATGATTGAATAACATAAAAAATAAGGTCACAGCAATTCCAACAACAGCAAGGGCATGAAGTTTAAAACTGATTCGGGCAAACGAAAGGTACTCTGAGCGTTTTGTAGAAAGCGAAAACGAAAGAAAAGAAATGAGTGCGGCAATAAATGACAGAACAACAAATGCGTTACCAAGTTTCCCTGCCCAAATGTGTTCGCCTATGTGTTCAATGGAGTTCAATTTATTATCTACTCAGCTTTTGGAGCAGCATCGTTGTATTTACTTGGGCATTTTAATAGAATATCGTTCGCATGAAACACATCATTCTGCATTTTTCCGATCAAAACAATTTGTTCGCTTTTATCAAAATCTTGTGGTTTACTTTTGTGAAGCATCACCTGTTTGGTTGTTCCTTTATTATCTGTTAGAAAAAAACTGAATTCATCGGGGTTGATGGTTGGCTCATAAACTTGTGCTTGTGTTTTATCCAGTTTTCCAACAATGTGAAACTCTCTTTCCGAATTTATGGCCGATTCGGTAAAATCAGAATACGTTGTTGTGTTCTTTAACGACATCATGATCACCGCAATGGCAACACCTACAACAACAATAGCAACGATGTATAATTTTTTCATTTTAATTCTTTGTTTCTTTAATTTCTTTTTCCAGTTTGCTTAATTTACGTTCAAGCATTAGTAAAATGCCAACTATGCAGGCAAAAACAATTCCAAGTACTGTAATTACCACATAAATTTTTCCGTCTGCTCTAAAGCTGTCGGCCATTTCTACTTCTTGTGCATTGGCAAAAAAAGTAGAGAATAAAAATAAGAGAAGATATAATTTCTTAGTCATCTATCTTTGATTTAATAAGTGAAATTCTATTTAAAATATTCAATAACCATCCGCTAAAACACATCCAACCAATTACAGCGGGATAAAAAATCATTCGCATATTATTATCAAGATCATATTTTCCAAAGGCAGGATTACCGCCATTGCCCGGATGTAACGAGTCGGTCAGTCTTGGAAATACCATAATAAATAACATGAACATCACAAAAGCAAAAATATTAAATACCGAACTTACACGTGCACGCGCCATTTCTTGAATGATGGAAGCGCGCAAAATAAAATAGATCACATAAATTAAAATTCCAATAGCAACGCCGTTCAATTTCGGATCTTGAAATGTCCACCATGTTCCCCATGTAAATTTGGCCCATAAACTTCCGGTGATCAATCCCGGAATGGATAATAAAATTCCAACCAAGGCTGCATTGTATGCAAATTGTTCATCTTGTTTATTCCCACCTTTCAAATATTTAGCACTGTAAAAAAGCGAAACACCCATTTGAAACATCATGGCCCACCAAAGCGGAACATGGTAATAAAGATTGCGAATGGTCTCGTTTAAAATGGGAAGACGAGGAACAACGCCTAGCATGCCAAAAATAACCGTGTAAAGGATCAAAATTACCGACGCTATTTTGTACCAGTTTTTCATGTTTTTTAAGCTCGCCAAAGATATGGAAATAAAAGCATTGAAAGTACTATGCAAATGGCATTAATACTTGTTAAGATCAATAAAAAATCGGTGCTCACACTCCAACTTAAACCATCAATGGCTTGCATGCTCAATCGTAATACTAAAATAAGAACGGGAATTAGCACAGGAAAACTTAAAATGCTCATCATGGTATAATTATTTTCGGCTTTGGAGGCAATAGCACTCATTAAGGTTAAAATAGCCGAAAAGCCCATACAGGCCAATACTAATACAATAGCGAACATGGAAAAATTACTGATCGGAAATCCAAGGAACCACGAATAAAAGAAAAGCGTGATCAAACTAATGGATAGAAGAAAAATAAAATTGTAAATGAGTTTAGAAGCAAAAAATGTGAGTGGTTTATACAATACATAATTGTTCAAAGCAGCGCCTCCACTTTCTTTCATAAAACTTTTTCCGCAAATGGTAATGGCCGAGAATAAAAATATGATCCAAAAAAGTGCATTCCAAACTGCAGGTGCAATAAGTTTATTGAAACTTAAGGCCGAAATAAAAATAGTGGCTACAACGTATACCAAAATACCGCCCAAAGAGGCTTTTTGTCGGAATTCTAAGGTGAATTCTTTTTTAATAAGGGCTAATAATTGGCGGTTTAACATTGGTTAGCAAAGTTATGCCAAATTTCAGGATTATTATGTTTAAATCAATTATATTTGAGACTCTTTTTGTATGTGTAATTGGCCGGGGAACGATAAATTAATGCAAGAATACCATGATAAAGAATGGGGTGTTCCGGTTTTGAACGATAAAAAGCATTTTGAATTCTTAATTCTTGAGAGTTTTCAAGCGGGTCTGTCATGGAAAACTATTTTACACCGCCGCAAAGGATTTAAAAAAGCATTCGCGAATTTTGATCATAAAAAAGTGGCAAAATTCACACAAAAAGATGTAGAACGTTTAATGAAAGATGAAGGAATTATTCGCAACCGATCTAAAATTGCGTGCATGATAACCAATGCAAAAGCATTTATGCAAATTCAAAAAGAATTTGGAAGTTTTAATGCATACGTATGGAAATTTGTAAATAATAAACCGATCATTAATAAATTAAAAGTACAAGGCGATATCAAAGCAACCTCGCGTGAAAGTGATGCGATGGCTTTGGATATGAAAAAACGCGGATTTAAATTTCGCGGAAGTACAATTTGTTACGCCAACATGCAAGCTATTGGAATGGTGAACGATCATGTACAAAATTGCAAACGATTTAAAGAAATAAATTTAACGCATAAAGACTTGAAGATATGACACAATTAATTGAATGTGTACCAAATTTTAGTGAGGGTTCAAACATGAGCATCATTAAACAAATTACCGACGAGATCGAAGGCGTTGAGGGTGTAAAATTATTGAACGTTGATCCCGGAAAAGCAACCAATCGCACGGTGGTGACCTTTGTTGGAACGCCTGATGCCGTTGTGCAAGCCGCATTTTTGGCAATAAAAAAAGCAGGTGAGTTAATAGATATGAGCAAACACAAAGGCGAACATCCGCGCATGGGTGCAACCGATGTTTGTCCCTTAATTCCGATCAGCAATATTTCTATGGAAGAAACAGCAAAATACGCTGTTAAATTAGGTAAAATGGTAGGTGAGAAATTAAACCTTCCTATTTATTTTTACGAGAATGCACAACCGGATAAAAAAAGAAATAATTTATCGGTGATACGCAATGGAGAATACGAAGGATTTTTCAAAAAAATAAAATTACCCGAGTGGAAACCGGATGCGGGTCCTGCCGAATTTGACGCCAAACGCGGCGCAACTGTAATAGGTGCTCGCGATTTTTTAGTTGCTTATAATGTAAATTTAAATACAACATCAACACGCCGAGCCAATTCCATTGCATTTGATGTGCGCGAAGCAGGACGTGTAATGCGTGAAGGAAATCCCATCACTGGAAAAATAATTACAAATGCGGATGGCACTCCAAAGTCAACTCCGGGAACTTTGAAGTCTGTAAAAGCTATTGGTTGGTATATTGAAGAATATGGCATCGCGCAAATTTCAATGAACTTAACTAACATTAATATTACATCTGTTCACAAAGCATTTGATGAAGTGTGCAACAAAGCGCATGATAGAGGAATTCGTGTAACAGGAAGTGAATTGGTGGGATTAATTCCATTAAAGTCTTTGTTGGATGCAGGAAAATATTTTCTTAAAAAACAACAACGTTCAATTGGCGTAAGCGAAAAGGAATTGATCAAGATCGCTGTAAAGTCTATGGGTTTGGATGAACTTTCGCCTTTCAAGCCTGAGGAAAGAATTATTGAATATCAATTGCGCGATAAGTTCGATTCGAAATTGGTGAACATGACCTTACTCGAATTTGCCGATGAAACTGCTTCTGAAAGTCCTGCGCCTGGCGGTGGATCCATCTCTGCCTATATGGGAAGTTTAGGTGCAAGTTTGGCAAGCATGGTAGCTAATTTAAGTTCGCACAAAAAAGGGTGGGACGATCGCTGGGAAGAATTTTCGAACTACGCAGAAAAAGGACAGTATTTTAAAGATGAACTTAACAAATTGGTTGATCTTGATACAAAAGCCTTCAATAAAATTATGATCGCATTTGGTTTGCCAAAAGCAACTGATGAAGAAAAGAAAGCAAGAACGCAAGCAATTAATGATGCTACAAAATTTGCGATCGAAGTTCCGTTTAAAGTTATGAATTTGGCGCACGAAAGTATGCCATTAATAAAAACCATGGTCGAAATTGGAAATCCGAATTCGGTTACAGACGCAGGTGTAGCGGCACTTTGCGCTCGCAGTGCGGTAATTGGAGCTTACATGAATGTGCGAATAAACTGTACAGGTTATGATGATAAAACCTTCGTTTCAAAAATGATCGAAGAAGGAAAAAAGATCGAACAAAGTGCCATGAAATTAGAAGCAGAAATTATTGCTACAGTGAACACAAAAATTGGAATCTAAAATGAAGAACAAGCCAACGTTTGATACAATTTACATGGAACTCGCCGAAAAGTTGGCCACACGTTCGCATTGCGTAAAAGCACAAGTGGGAGCAGTGCTCACAAAAGATACGCGCATCATTTCTTTAGGATATAATGGTCCGCCATCAGGCACTCATAATTGCGATATTGAATGGCCCGAACATGGCTGTCCGCGCGATAGCAAAGGCAGTTGTTCCTTGGCTTTACATGCCGAACAAAATGCCATACTTTACGCTGCAAACAATAATGTGGTCATGAAAGGTTCAACGCTTTATGTCACACTTTCTCCTTGCATTGCCTGCGCCCGAGTGATCTACACGGTTGGGATCTCTAAAGTTTTTTACAAAGATAGTTACGCAAAATTCAAAGGTTTACCTGCCGATGAAGGCGTTGATTTTTTAAAGCGTTTTGGTGTTGAAGTTGTTCAATACAAATAATGATGACACGCATTCTTTTTTTCATATTTTTTTTCTCCATTTTTGGTAATTCTTTTTCGCAAAATGAAAAAGGAACAGGTCCAAAAGAAAAGTCAATTCAAAGCGAACGAAAAGGCCGCAAGGCAGACAGGCTGGAGGCTCGCGAGCGGAGACGTAAAGAAAGAGCCGAACGAAAAGCGATCAAAAAACATCACAAGCGCATTCAGTCGAAAGAAACTTTGCGACAAATGAAACGCACAAAAAGAAAATCAAAACGGTATCGCGAAAATAAGCCTGTAGAAAAACGTTCGAAACGAAAAAAGAAGGTGTAATTATCATACGAGTTTGTGGTGGGTTCTCTAAATTAGATTTTTTTAGGCGAGTGATCCCGATAGTTATCGGGATTTAAAACCGCAGCAGACTAACGTCTGTGAGGATTTTAAAATTGAAACTCAACGACAAAAAATCTAATTTAGTGAGCCCACCTTAATCCAGTTACGTTGATCTTTTTACCACTTATCAAAATAAGTTCGCCACATCATTTAACATTAATTTTGAACCTACTTTTTTACCTTAACTTCGGTAAATAATGAGGCATATATTGCATAAAAACAAAAAAGGTTTGATTATCAAGAACTTAATAACTCAAGGCAAAAATAGTTTGGTATATATGGAGTGCATTTATAACTTTAGCCACTTAGATATTATTGTAGAATTTAAGGTATTTTAACAATATGATTAAAAAGATTTACATCACGCTGGCAGTCTTAGTTTTAACCGGTTTTTCGCTCATAGGGCAGGATAACAACGGTGCTATTAAAGTTACCCTTACAGATAAGGCAACAAAAGAAACAATTCCTTTCGCAAACATTGTTGCTTACCAGGGTGGTGTGCAAGTTGCGGTTGGTACAACCAACATGGATGGTGAGGTAGTTATTAAACCCTTACGTCCCGGTAAATATAATATCA
>JAHEYC010000090.1 GCA_023251775.1 Sphingobacteriaceae bacterium
GAAGGAACAGACTTGTATTGCCGTTTGTTCAGACCCGTAAATTTCGACAGCACAAAAAAATATCCTGTATTGGTTTATTTGTATAATGGTCCGCACTCGCAAATGGTTACCAATACCTGGATGGCCGGCGGAGAATTATGGTATCAATACATGGCGCAAAAAGGATTTATTGTATTTACGGTTGATGGAAGAGGAACTTCTTACCGAGGAAAAGTGTTTGAGCAAGCCATTCATCGCCAATTAGGAAAACTGGAAATGGAAGATCAGTTGAAAGGTGTGGAGTATTTAAAATCATTGCCCTTTGTTGATGCGAGTAGAATTGGTGTGCACGGTTGGAGTTATGGGGGATTTATGACCACCTCGTTAATGACAAGAAATCCGGGCGTTTATAAAGTTGGTGTAGCGGGCGGACCGGTAATTGATTGGAGTTATTATGAAGTGATGTATGGCGAGCGCTATATGGATACTCCACAAGAAAATAAAGAAGGTTTTGATAAAAATAATTTATTGAATTACGTGGATAAATTAAAAGGAAAATTATTAATGATCCACGGCGCACAAGATCCTGTGGTTGTTTGGCAACACAGCATGATGTATGTAAAAAAATGTGTAGACAAAGGCGTGCAGTTAGATTATTTTGTTTATCCCGGCCACGAGCATAATGTATTAGGCAAAGACCGCGCACATTTAATGGAAAAGATCTGTAATTATTTTATTGATAATTTGTAGGAAGAGCGTTTACCAGTTCTCCATACATGTTAATTGCTTTCTCTGCTCTTTATTCCTAAGTGTGTAAGAAGCGCCCAACTCAGGAATTCCTGTTTTAGTTTCAAAATTATATGTTCCTGAAATGCTTATGTTGAATAAATTGTGTCTGTATCCGACATTATACATCATTCCATTATATCCTTGGTATCCAACTCCTATCAAATAATGTTTGAACAACACAGCTTTCGACATTAATTGTAACTCTTGGAAATGACCTTGGCTCATAAAGCGACCGGAAAAATTGATCAGACAATTCTCTTTTATCATCCAATTATACGAAGAATGAATGTTTAAAAGAAAAGGTAACTTTTCAAGTCCCCATAACCCTTCATCCGGTTGTGTAATATGGTAAAACGAAGAGCCAAAAATAAAATTCTTATGTTGGATCATTAATCCGGCGCTTGCGTCAAAATTTACTTTTTTTGACGCCGGCTCAATGTATTCCCAAACAAAAGGGGTCCTCATAGCGTGATAATTGTTCATCATATCTTCATATGACGCCTTCGATTTATCCAACTGCCTTACAAATCCTCCTAATTGCACTGAAGGGATAAATTTAGTTTGTTTATTGGATGAATAAAAATACTGCGCATAAGAAATGTGAAACACATCGTTCTTATACAATCCTTGTTGAATATCATTGTGGTCATACGTTAATGCAAAACCCGCGTTTATTTTCTTCACAAAAACATCACACGAAGAATAGGCAGAATAATAATTGAGAGTTGATCTAAAATTAGATTGAGTTCTTATCCCTCCGTTTGATCCTGCAAAAGATGGATTGATTGCAATTAAGGATTGTTGGTAGTTTGAATAAAAAATATCCTGCGCTTTTAAACTAAAAGAGCTGATCGCAACAAGTATTGCTATTAAATTTCTTTTCATGTTCTATCTACTTTCAAGATCCGGAGATCTTCCCGCATTTTTTTTCTTGAACGCCAAACTCACAGATAACTCATGACTCCCCGCTGTATTTCCGCTTAGTTTTGAAATTGCGACATCGTATGAATAATTTATAGTAAAGCCTCCTGCTCTAAAGCCAAAAAACAACGCCATTTCATTGCTATTAAAATATCCATAACCAAGTCCATACAAGAACCTTTCACTATAACAATTCAAAATTCTCATGCTAAACGATTGGTAGGGTCCCTGAGTAGAAACGACACAAGATACATTACTGGTAGTTCGTGTATTCATCATTCCATTATGAGAAGCATGAATGATTGTTTTGATCGGCAATTTATAAACCTCATCGCGGAATAATGAAATATTTGGCTCAGCTAAATGCGCACACGATACGCCAATATAATTTCCGCCATACTTGAATAATAAGCCGGCAGAAAGATCACGATATCTAACAATTGATTCCGGTACTGTACTGGAGTACCAAATAGAATTGAATCGCGCGTTGACCCGGTCTCCAAAATTCAATCGCCCTTTATCAAGTGTGTACTGCGAATAACCTGCTTGAATGGAAGGAATGATCTTAAGGTTGTTTCCTATCGAAATAAACTGTGCATATGCCAAAGAAATTGTTGTCAATCTCAAAGTGCCTCTCGCCTGATCGTCAGACGTAACGTTCATAGCAACTCCTCCATTCAAAGGTTTTATATATCCATCCAAACAACTGCCATATGTTACATATTGTCCGCTTAAATTAGGCCATTGATTTCTGTAACCGGTTTGATTTCTAATATGTCCGTTTGATCCCGCAAAAGAAGGATTCATACTAACAAGAGAATGGTGCGTATTATTAAATGTCGCATCTTGTGCTCCACAAACACAAGTCGTCAGTAAAAAAATAAATAATATTCCTCTCTTCATTTTATTTCCTTTCAAGACAATTTCTTTCCATTTTTTCTTGCCAACTTAATCGCTGTGCATCG
This sequence comes from Sphingobacteriaceae bacterium, assembly GCA_023251775.1. Taxonomy (GTDB): domain Bacteria; phylum Bacteroidota; class Bacteroidia; order B-17B0; family Aurantibacillaceae; genus Aurantibacillus. The sequence continues at coordinate 2,655 of JAHEYC010000090.1, forward strand.
TCTTTTCGTTTTAATGAAATGCTTATTGATAGTTCGTGACTCCCCGCTGTATTTCCCGATAATTTTGAAGGCTGAAAGTCGAAAGAGTAATTCACCGTAAACGCTTTTTGTCTTAATCCTAAATAAAAACTTACATTGTTCCTTCCTTTAAAAATATCAACCACTTTCGGATCGTTGCCTAAATATGCTTTGTAACCCATGCCCCACATAAAAGGATTATTATAATTGGAATTCAATACTCTCAAATTAAGCCATGAGTTAGTTCCTTGCATAGTGTAAGATAAAAAAACATTTATTTTTGCATGTCTATTGATCCACTCATTGTGCGAAGCATGGATCACGCCTCTCATTGGGGTTTTGTAAACTCCCGCAAAAGAAATGTTTGGCTCGAGTATATTAAAAAGTGCAGCGCCAAAATAAGAGGTCCATGCTTTAAAAACTATTCCTGCCGAAAGATCCCAATAATGCACTTGTCCTGCGGGTAAAGATGTCCACGTTGTTGGCAAACCATACGAGGGATAACTTGGTCCTCCAAAACTTAATTCATTTTTGTCAAGTGTATTTAGTCCATACGTTAATTGTACAGAAGGAATGATCTTTAAACTGGAATCGCGTAAAGAAAAATACTGTGCATATGCCAACGAAAATTTATTTTGTTTTATCAATCCGCGTGCAATATTATTTGAAAAAGCGCTAAAAGAAATTCCGCCATGTAATGGTTTTATATAGCCATCAAAACATGTATTGAAGAACACAAATGTTCCGGGTAAACTCGGCCATTGATTTCTATAATCGGTTTGGTTTCGTAAATAGCCATTTGATCCCGAAAAAGAAGGGTTTAAAAAAACCAATGAGTGATTTACATTATTAAATTCTGCATCTTGCGAATGCAGTTGTGCAAAAAAGAATAAAAGGCTTAGTGAGTATAGGACCCTTTTCTTCATCTATCTAATTTACGCAAGAAAAGCTACATATGCAATTAGCCTATCTTTACGGAGGTCATAGATAAAGACCCCGCCAATAATTTGTCGTTAAATAACTCAAGTTTGTCCTTTTCATTCTTTAGTCCAAGGGTATAAATGAGCGGCAAATAATGATCGGGGGTTGGTACTGCTTTTTGCAATGGCTTTCCTAATTTTTCGTAATGAACGAGTTGATCAAAGTCGTTTTTCAATAAAAGCGAATTCGTTTTTTCTCTTGCTTCAACAGCCCAATCGTAACCAAAATTTTCGTTGATGCGATCAAATGCTGCATCGGCTAAATTATGAATGATATTTCCGCTTCCCACAATTAGAATTCCTTTATCGCGCAAACTTTGTAATTCTTTTGCCAAGTCAAAATGCCATTGTGCATCTTTTGTATAGTCGATACTCAATTGAATAATGGGTACATCTGCATTTGGATATAAATGTTTCAACACCGACCAAGCACCATGATCTAATCCCCACGTTTCATCCAAGCCAACATTTGTTTTTTTGATCAACTCTTTGGTTTGTTTTGCTAATTCAGGGTCGCCTGGCGCTGGATATTGTACTTTATACAGCGCCTCAGGAAATCCACCAAAATCGTGAATGGTCTTTGGTTTAGGCATAGCTGTAACCATCGTTCCTTTTGTGTACCAGTGTGCCGAAACACACACAACAGCTTTTACTTTAGGTAATGTTTTTGCAATGGTTCTAAATCCTCTTACGTAATCGTTCTCTTCAATGGCATTCATAGGGCTGCCGTGGCCTAAGAAGAGCACGGGCATTTTTTCGGTAGCAGGTAATTGCTTCGAAAATTCGTTCAGGTCAGATAGTTTCATGTTGATACCGGCTAAGGGAATTAGTGAAAATAATTTTATGAATTCTTTGCGATCCACTCTGTGTAAGGACTGTAAAGATACACACTATCAACTTTATAATATACATAATTATCCTTAAAAGCTGACCAACGGGGTTTGCGATTTACGCGAATTGTTGTACATTTATTTTTTATACCCAAAATTTAATGTCGCTAAACCGTTACTTACTACCACTCAATTTATTAGGCGAGCTTATCATCATTGCCGTGTGGGTATTATTTAGCCATATTATTCCAACACTTATCGATATATTTTTCTTTCTAACTTTTTGTTGGATGGTGAGTACTTTGCTTACCAAAAATTATTATATCAATCGTTTACCGGGTTTGTTGATCAATGCTTTAAATCTTAGTAAACATTTCTTGTTGTATTTTTTATTTCTGTTCGTTTATCTACAATTGGTTCACAAAACTCAGATCTCGCATACGCAGATCGTTACCTTTGCACTTTGGCTGTACATCTTCTTGCTTGCATGGCGCATTATTGTATTTACGTTCATTAAACGCACTTTAAAAAGCAGTAAAAATCGTCAGCCAGTTATTATTGCAGGTGTGAGTGTGGCCAGTATTCATTTTAAAGAATTTGTGGAAGCGCATCCTGAATACGGCATCAATATTTTGGGATTCTTTACCGATAAAACAAACGAAAAAGTTGAAGTGTTAGGACCTTTAAGCGATGTTATTCCATTTTGTCAAAAACATAATATCAGCGAGATCATTTGTTCGGCCGATAAATTGAATAAAGAGGATATCAATGATATTTTAGAATATTGCGAAAATAATTTCATCTCTTTAAAAGTTATTCCCGATTCAGCAGGATTTTTAGGAAGAGACCTGGTAACAACTTTCATTGAGCACATGCCTTTGTTGGCGCTTCGTAAAAATCCTTTTGATGAAGCAACCAATCAATTCTTAAAACGCGGTTTTGATATTTTATTCTCGCTTACCGTTATTGTTTTCATTCTTTCGTGGCTTATGCCCATCATTGCCATTTTAATAAAATTAAGTTCAAAAGGTCCAATATTTTTTGTGCAAGAACGTTCGGGCATACGAAATAAATCCTTCAAATGTTTTAAATTTAGAAGCATGCGCACCGACAACAATGCCGAATTTAAACAAGCCACTAAAAACGATTCGCGTGTTACAAAAATTGGTGCCTTTATTCGCAAAACCAGCTTGGATGAATTGCCTCAGTTCTTTAATGTTTTAATTGGAAATATGTCCATTGTTGGTCCTCGTCCTCACCCTTTAAAACTTACCGAAGAATACTCTCAAAAAGTGGATAAATACATGGTAAGGCATTTGGTAAAACCGGGTATCACAGGTTTATCGCAGGTAATGGGCTATAGGGGCGAAACACAGCATGATCTTTACCTTATGAAAATGCGTGTTCGTATGGACCGTTTTTACATTGATAATTGGTCGTTTTACCTTGACCTAAAGGTTGTTTATTCTACCGTGATAATGATGTTTAAAAAAGACCAGAACGCTTATTGAACAATTAGCTGTGGATGGAAACCCTAATAATTTTGTTTTAGGGGCCTGATTATTTTTAAATTTGTCCTTAAATTAATTGATCACCACATTAAACCATTTGAAATGAGTAACGCTAAAGAAGAAATAGATCTAATTAGTATGCTGGCTGGTATTAAAAATGGCATTGCGCGATTTTTCAGTTGGATCTATCACAACACATTGCAAAACCTTATTGTTGTTATTTTATTTAGTTTGATCGGTGCAGGGATCGGGTTCTCTGTTTTTTCGATAAAGAGACCTATCTATATCTCCGAACTTACCATTTCGCATATTCGATTCACCAACGATCAATGTTTTGAATTAATTAATAATTTAACCAAGTTAAATGGAGATGATCGGCTAATGTCGCAAATGCTAAAAATGGATATTGCTTCCGTTCAAAAAGTAAAAAGCATTACATACTTGCCATTAAGTACTCGCACAAATAAATTATATTCCGATTCTGCTTCTTATGTTTTTCCTTTTAAAGTGTCGGCAGAGGTTTATGACCCAAGTGTGTTGGATTCTCTTCAATCAAAGATCATGTCCTATTTAGAATCTAACCAATACGGCATCAAAAGAAAACAAATTGATAAGCAAAGTATTCAAAAATACATTGATAAGCTGTCAAAAGAAATGAATGATGTTGATTCTTTAAAAAAGATAGTTAATCAAAGTATTCTTCATAAGAACTCAGGTAATGGTGTGATGATCGATGAGCCAATTGATCCGGTAAAAATAACTCAAAAAGCTGTTGAGTTATTTGATTCACAACTAAAGCTCGAAAAGCAGTTAGCTATAAATGAAAGTTTTGAGTTAATGATGGGATTTAATGGTGGCGTACAACTTACCGCAGATATTACGTTATCTATAGTGTCCGGTATCCTTTATGGATATTTGTTCTCGTTGATCTTTCTTTTTATTAGAAGGAAAAAAGCATAAACTTATAACAGTCCTTACTTTATTTCTTTCTCATTCTTATTTAAATTATTTAGCAAGAGGAATGAATTAAAGAAAGCGAAGAACACCAGTCCGTTTTGTCGTTCTAACATTGATTCGGTGATACACGAAATAATAAAAGCCGAGATAAAAATAATATATAAGTAATTCTTATTTCTCAAGGCGACTCTTATTGCCGAAATTATTCCCGCTAAAAGAATGAACAGACCAACAAGACCTAAAGCAATGGTTGTTTCTAAGAACTGATCGTGCGCATTAAATCGCGTGTTGTCAAAGTAAGTTAAGGAAATATACTCGTTCCTTTTGTATACTTTCTCCAATTCGTCCTGCGTGTTTCCTGTTCCCCATCCTATCAATGGCTTTTCACAAATAAGTTCTAGACATGAACTCCAGATCAAATATCGCATTTGTTTCTCGCCCCATTTTTTGCTTAAGCCGTATTGCTGATCGTAATTAATGGCTTCTTTAAATCGTTCTCTGTTCTTTGGAAACGCTAAGATCAATCCGAATAATAAGATCCCAATGACGATCACTCCAAAAATTGTTTTGTAAATATTTTTATTCAAGCCTAAACGATAAATTAAATAGATCAAGATCCCAACGATCAACATTAAAATTTGTAAGCGTGACGAAAGTAACATCACCATCGCAAATAAAATAATAAGAGCAATAGCATATAATGCTTTCTTTATAACACTGAACGTTTTTACTTCCTGATAATACACGTATAAAAGAATTCCAATGCAAAAACACATATAAAGTGATAGATATGCTGCGTGCATTCCCACATTCTTACTCAATTCGTGATAGGCGAATAAATTCAGATCAGGCGCTGACCTATACTTTATCGCAGCCATAACCAAACACACTGCCGAAACGATCAAGCAACTTACTATAAAACTCAATAGTATTACCCTTATTTGCTTGCTTGCCAATTTTGGTGCCGAAAAAAGTATCACCGGAAAAGCAATAAGACTTAGTTTTCGTTCGATAATGAACTGTGCTTCCAGAACATTTGTAGAGTAAAGAACGCCAATAAAATGTGCCACATAAAACAAAGCAAAAAGAAGAAACAATATATTATAAAATGGTTTAAAGTTTCGAGTGATAGACAATAGGATGAGCGTATTGGCACCTAAAAGAATAATGATAAATCCGCTGATGTTGAAGGGATCAATATTAAATGGCATGCTGCACATTAATACTATTAACAAGTAATAATGGATCTTAGCTAATATGTCCTCTAACTTTTTTATGTTTCTTTGTTTTTAGTGAACATGATCTTTAGTTTTTGTTTTATAACTAAAATTATAAATAAAGTATTTGTTTTAAAATATCTCTTAAATAACCGTCGTGGTTCCTGACACAATCTATATAACCATTCTAATCCCACATTTCTCATCCCCTTCGGCGCCCTTTTTACTGTATCTGCATAAATTGGAAATGCACCTCCAATACCCAAAAGTACTGCATTTATTTTATGCGAGTGCTTGGCCATCCATAGCTCTTGTTTAGGACATCCTAAAGCAACAAACACTAAATTAGCGTCCGACTTTTTGATCATGTCTACATAAGTTTCATCATTGATATCCTTATCAAAAGGGGGCGAATATGATCCTGCAATTGTCAATTTAGGGAATTGTATCTTTGCTTTATCAATTATTTTTTTTAAAAGCTCATCTGTTGTGCCAAATAAAAATATTTTTTGCGCATTGGCTTCAGCTAGTTTTAAGAGTTCGGGAAATACATCCATTCCTGCTACTCGATCAGTTTTTATTCCGTAAAAAAGTTTGATCGTTTTTACTAAAGGCATTCCGTCGGCACAAACCAAATTTGCCGAGTTCACATTTTCGCCAAATGCTTTGTTCAAATGCGCTTCAATGACCATGTGCACATTTGCAAAACAAACATAGGCCGGCTTTTTAGAAGCACCAAGACCTATAATAGCATCTAAAGCTTCTTTAAAAGTTTGCAAACTTATATTTAAACTCAGTACTTTTTTGCTTGTCATGTTACACTAAGGTGGATCTGATCATTGCTACAAATACATTCAGTACAAAATAATTTCAATTAAATTTTTACAAGATCGGGATGCTGTTCTTTTAACCAGTTCACAGTTTCTTCTATTCCGGCTTCTAAAGAATATGGCGGAGTGCCAAATGCCTTAATTGTTTTTTCCATGGGCGCCGAATTAGAACTGGTCATGCTTTTATAACGCGAAGAGGTCAATGGAAAACGAATTTTAAACACGCTTAAAAAATCACCGGTAAGCGCCAACAACTTCACAAAAAATCGAGGCATCACTCTTACTTTTTTTCCAATTTGTTTTAACGAAAAACCATTTACCCAATAATAAATATCAATTGGCATATCGCCCACATAAAAAACTTGCTTATCCACTTTTTCAGCGGGACTTTCCATAATTGAAATTATCTGCGAAACAACATTGCCAACATATCCGTAAGATCTTATCACCGGTTGTTTTCCCGGATGAAAATACAAACCTTTGCTTAATACTTTCCAAAATTCAAATGGATAACGAATATGCCATGGTCCCCAAATATTTGTCGGACGAATAATTGTCCACGTACATTTAAGATCAGAATTTCTCACCATTTTTTCCATGATCACTTTGCTCTCTCCATAAACTGTATGCGGAGCAAAATCCTCATCGTGTTTTGGAACACCGTGGTATTGATTCACAAATTGTGTTGAAGTAATAATTGCTCTTTTGATCGACGGTGTATCTTTTATGGCCTTTAAAAAATTCTCTGAGCCCTTAGTATTGATAAGATAATCTTCGAGCGTGTGTTGCGGATCGGTATCTGTTTTCGCCGCCATGTGTATCACAACGTCCGGTTTAAAAGCTTTTATTGTTTCTTTTAGCTTTTGTTCATCCAAAATACTGCAATCTTTCCAAAAAGGTTCATGTGATTTTTCGAACGGTTTAGATGTATCAATATTTAAAACGGTGTATTTGCCCAAAGCTAAAAGCTTTGACATTAAATTTGTTCCTATAAAACCGGAGCCGCCGGTAACAAGTACGTTCATTGCAGATTTAAAACAAAGATATAATTTCTAGGGCAATTCTTTTAGGCTAAATAAATAGTTATATACATAGGATTGTTATGTGCCTTACAGTGATCCAACAATAAAATTTAGCTTAGCCTCGGCCTTGGATTGCTTACGGCGAGGAGGGGGTCCTGAATTGGTCCCGCAAGAAAGAATTAAAAAAATAGAGCATTAATAAGCCGGGAAAAATGGCTTGAGTAACTTCCATATAATTCTCAAAAAATGAGATAAAAATAAAAAATACTATTGCCGCGGCACAAGCTATAGAATAAAAAGAATGCATCATGTTCTTTTCTGTTTGAGCGCCAATATAGAGTTTTTTTAATTTTCGAATGAATCTAATTAGCAAGAAAAGGATCAATGCAAAGATCACATATCCGAATTCTGTTAGAACAGATAAGGTAGAATAAAAAGGCCTCGACATTGTGGAGTTGCCATATTTTGCAACGTTTGTTGCAACATCTTTCCAGTCCTTATACACGTACTCCTTAAAAGCATAAGAATAATTTGGCTCAATGAATGGGATCTCTTTTGGTTTTTTAAAATCTCCAAAATAATGTCCCGTTCCAATAAGTCCTGCCCTACTCGAATACTGTCCCGGTCCCAATCCAATAACGCGCGCCCAAGGATAACTGCTCGGCATTTTTGTTACGGCTTTTATGGTTGCTGCTGTTTTTGGCGATCGGTTGGTGGAAAGATCATTAAAATAATACGACACTAATGCAAAGTTCTTTGGTTGAAGAACAATAGTGAGTGAAATTGCAATAATTAAAAAAAATGCGATCAATAATCGCGCTGTATTCATTTTAATAAAAGAACTACTGAAATAAATACTTATTAAAACAACAGCCACAATAAATGCAATGAACAAATGCAATACCGAGGCCATTAAAATAGCTATGAATCCTATTGCGCTGATCAATAAGCCTCTTTTTTTTGCAATATTAAATGGTACATAAAATAAAAGCAATAACAAAAGATTGGCTGTATATATTTGATTATTGAAGTTAACTGATGGATTCATGAACGAAAGTGAATTAAGCGTTCCTTGCACTACATCACCGGTGGAAGAATCAAAATTGCCGCCATTAATTGCAACGAATACCAATACTTGAAAAATTCCTAAGAACGATTGAATGATAATGAACCACTCTATCACCTTAATGAATTTCATGTAATTTATTTGCGACACGCTTTGGTTGGGCGGCAACACCATAAAAAATATAAAAGAGCCATAAGTGATAAAACTCATGAACGCATTTTGCAAAATAAATGGCTCGTTGATGCAATGGTAAAAGAGATAATAAGCCCCCACTAAAATGCCATAAACTAAAATAAAACATCCCAGTCTAATTAAACTCTTGCCCGAATTAGCTCTAATGATGAACCAGAACATGCAAATAAAAGGCGTAAGATAAGCCAGAAGTTTTGATGGAAGCCAAACAATAATTAAACTCAAAATAAATATTTCGTAATAGGACACAGCGTATCTATTTGGTTTAATGATATCGTTATTTACTTGCGTTGAGCTCATTAACAGGTTAGAAATAGATCCTCCATATTCTTATGAAAATTACCAATACTATATTTTTTGACGAACAATTCTCTTCCGGCATTCCCCATGGTCTTTCTCAATTTCTCATCCTTTAATAAAGTTTCTAATCGTAATGAAAGATCAAAAGCGTTCTTAGGTTCAACCAAAAATCCTGTCTCTTCATTTTTTATGATGGAAGGAATTCCACGCCACTTAGTTGTTACAATTGGCAACGAAAATTGCATGGCCTCTAAAAGAACAACCCCAAATGATTCTGATTCAAAAAAAGTGGGAAAACAAAAAATATCTGAATCTCTAAAGGCCTCCAGTTTTTTATTTCCCGAAAGTACACCCAGAAAATTGACCTTTCCTTTCAAATTTAGTTTTTCTACTAAGGACTTTACCTTTTGTTCAAACTCGAGTGACTCAAATTTTCCCATCACGTTCAAGGTAAAATCCATTCCCTTTTCTTGCAAAAGTCTACAAGCTTCTAAGGCGATCAATATGCCTTTACTCTCTTTAATGATGGCCACAAATAATATTTTTAATGGGCCTTTTGCTATTTGTTTCTCCGCCAACTCTTTTGTTTGATCTTCGATGCCGTAGGGAATGGTGACTTGTTTTTTTGCTTTCAAATTTGAACCGTCTTCCGGATTTAGATCCGAAAGCAAAATGGCACAATCTGCATTATAGTATGCCAAACGATATAGCAAGTGGAAAAATGAATTTGTAATTTTCATTTGAGATAAACCGCCGGCATGAAAATGAAAAATAACTTTTTTAAAAAGCCAACGGGTTGAGATGAGAATAAGGATATCGCGAATAACGGGAACTTTATCGGGACCTGCAGGCGGATAATAAAGGATATTCGCCCTTTTAAAAATTCTGAAATAATAAATTTTCGCAATAACATTGAACAGATGAAAAACTTTTGAGAGACTTGCTTTTCCGATCTCGTCCATTTCTTTTGAGAACGACATTCGAACGTGATAAAGCATAACATCTTTGTATGTGCCTTGCAAGATCTTTTCGATCATTATGGCCTGTCCTCCAAAAGGCGGTGGCGTTTGTCCTACAAAAACTATCTTTCTCATTTTTTTGAAGCCAACACAATTAGCTGTTGGTTTTGATGTTTTTTTAAGAACGATCTTTCAAATCCCTGCATAATTCCTAATGGTATTATCGCAAAAAATAAACGTAAAGCTTTTATGAAGATCCGTTTTAGTTTTCCGGCTTTTTTTACCATCTCTTCGATCAGGAAAAACGAAGTTAGCTTATCGGTCTCCAGACTTTGAATTAATTTTAGATCACATTTTTCGAGGAACTGAAGCATATATGGCATATCGTATTTCCTTACATGTTTTGGATCCAACCATACTTCATTGATCGGGATATTAATTAAGATCATCCCTTTATCATCTAATTTCTCTACCATTGATCTTACCAAAGAAACATCGTCCTCAACATGCTCGATTATATGAGATAAACTTATAACATCAAATTTTACCTCTTTATATTTAGATAAAAATTCATCCACAGTTCCGGTTAGAACTGTTTTGCCTGCAACTTTTGCGACAGAAGGAAAATTAAAAACTGCTTCCTCTGAAATATCGCATCCATATAGTTTATGATGATCCTCATACTTTAATAATAAAGAACCATGACCGAATCCATAGTCCAAAACGGTTAAAGGGCCTTTGAATGCGGCCCCTAAATAGTTTTTTATGACTTTGATATTAACTTTTGATTTTGATTGCTGATCGAAACTTATTTTTGAATATAATAAGCTGATCCTCGGATTTCGTTTTTTATACAGCTCGTTATAAAAATCCTTATTAACATCTACTTTACTCATTACTTATCATTGTGGAACGTATGTAATTTCTCGCTATTTAATTGATCAATAACAGGAACTAAAAGCAACTCCACATTTTTTTCGTTCAAACAATTTCCATCCATATAATTAAAACTTCCAGGAAAACAAACCTTAGCGTAAATATTGTAGGTCTCATTTTTTCCGCTCGCCTGTTTTTTCTTTTGAATATGTTTTACATTCTCTTCCAATTCCAAATAAGAATTTATTTTTATCGAGCCCGGATATTTTTGAAAAGAAACTTCTCCGAGTGTAAATACAGGAATATCTTTAGTTAGCGCTTCAAATCCAACAGTGCTCGAAAGCGTAACTACCGCATCAAACTTATCTAAATTATCTTTCAAATTATAATAAGGATCTAAAAGCAGAACGTTAGGTAAAAGTTTTATGTTATCGTAAAAAGATTTCTTGTACGTTCCAACATTGTTCTTGTGTTCTTTTACAACCAAAACAGAATTCTCAGGTAATGAGAAGGCTAAATTCTTAATGAGATTATATTCATCCCCGTCGTAATATTTTGCAAAAATGCTTGTGGATGCTTCCGGATATACATGAAGCGGATACACCACATAAATTTTTGCAGGATCAATTTTTACTTCCTTCTCAAACACCTTATAAAAATGTTTGAACATGAAATCATAAACGATCCGTTTTACCGCAATGCGATACACTTTTAGCAGGAACGATTTTGTATATCCCGTTTCGAGAGAATAAACCGGTTTAATGGTGATGAATTGAAATAACTCTTTAATGAACGACGGTTTAACCATAGAGCTCTTCCTGTCGAAAAGTCCGCCAAATTGCGAGATCTTCATATAATCAAGAACTGCATCGGTTGGGACATATTCCTTTGGCGCGCTTGGATTGATCAACATCTCATTTCCTACAACGTCTATTTGAATATTATAATGATACGGAATTCTGGCACCAAGCAATCCGAAGAAAGGAATTTTATTTGCCGTAGCTTGTTGATGCGCTAAATACAAAAAAGAATTGGATACAATTTCAGAAAAAATTAGTCCGATCGAATTCTCGTCCATTATTTTTTGAAAGAATAATTTTACTTTTCTAAGAACTTCCAAACTATTCATGTGCTTCTTAAAAAAATACGATTGTCGCGAATAACTGGCGTAATACGACCAATGATCTATCTCAAACGACTTGTATTCCTT